>CANBTO010000120.1 GCA_947372405.1 Verrucomicrobiaceae bacterium | reverse complement strand
AGTCCCCAGACGGGAAAGCCCGCCATCCGGTAGGCCGGCAGGTGTGCGTCCTTCACGATGCCGCCCGTGCCGATGATGAGAATCGGAAAAGGGCTTGCCGGAGTTCGTGGGGCGATGTTCTGGAGCGGTGGAAAGCCTGGGATCATGTCTCTTAAAGTTTTACTGGTGAAATCACATTTTATGAGCGAAGGTCAAGCGCGAACCCTTATGGCCTCCAGGAAGAAGCCCGAAAGCTCGACACCTCCGTCCTATTCCGTGCCGGCTCTCGACAAGGGGCTGGACATTCTGGAGGCGTTGGCGGCGTCCCCATCACCACTGTCCCTGGCGGAACTGGCACGTGATCTGGACCGTGGCAGCGCGGAGATCTTCCGCATGCTTGTTTGTCTGGAACGCCGCAGCTACCTGCGGCGTGAGCCGGTTTCCGGAAAGTACACGCCCACGCTGCGCCTGTTCGAGATCGCCCACGCCCACTCGCCTCTGAAAACCTTGCTGGATGTGGCGCGCGAACCCATGCGGACGGTGACCGGCGTGCTTCGCGAGAGTTGCCACCTCAGCGTTCTGGAGCGGGGTAAGCTGCTGGTTGTCGCGCGGGAGGACAGCCCGGAGAGTGTGCGCCTGTCGATCGAGGTGGGTGGTCGTTTCGAAGCTGAAAAAACGGCATCCGGACGCCTGCTGATGGCGGATGATGGCGCTACGATGTCGGCCCGCGATGAAACCATTGAAGGCGTGGACGACGCGGTGGTGCGCATCGGCTCCGCCACCGGTGCCGTGCATGCCGCGCTGGCCGTGTCCTGGCTGCGCAGCCGCAAGGGAGCGAAGAAACCCGCCGCCGTTCTTGCCGCGCTCAAGTCCGCGGCGAAAGTCATTCACGAATCACTGGGCATCTAACATATGAATGGGTCGGCATTCGAGGGCTTTGAAGTCGGAACCGGCACGACGAATGTGCGATGGCCTGCGAACATCTTCTGCTGGTAAGCCGTCGCCACGTCTAACGAAGCTCGCACGAAGCAACGGTTTCCTGCAGGATGTGATGTTGCCAGGGATCTGCGTTTGCGGAACGGCAGGTCAAGGCTTCTGAAATACCCGGATTGCGTTTGTCCCGCCAAGTGCGCTCATGGTCTGGCCATCCTCGGACAGCTTTCCGCTGAAAGTTCCATGGTCTTCCCGGTTGCAACGAAAAATTCCATCCACGATTTCCCATATTCCGTTAGATTTATTGCCGTCACTGTCCGCACGGGTGGTAATGTGACCGCCCTTGACAGTAAACGTCTTTGCGCCCACCTGACCTTTCCATGCGCCGACATAGGCCGAGGGCCTGGTGGGATCGATATACACGGGCTCCGCCTTCACAACCGCTGGTGCCGGCACGGCGCTCTGCCAGCATCCGCACGGCAACCACAGGGCCGCTCCCGCGGACCGTTGCAAAAGCGTCTCCCCGAATGGCCAACTACGGCTAGTGTTAAGAAATTGCTTTTGCCGGGCGGTTCCTGAATAGCCATCGGGCAGGATCGGATGCGTTCAGAGTGTCGTTGCGCGGACTATTTCGAATCCAGCAGTTTCACCATCTCCTGTCCCATCGCTTCGCCCATCAGCCAGTAGGATTCACCGTTGCCGTTCCAGTGGATTCCCTGATTGCTCCCGCCAAACTGTTCTCGTGGACGCCAGAAGTCGCGTGTTTCGGCGGTGGCCACGTTGCCCTTGAACTCGGGTCGCTGGGAAATCGCCACCTGCGCGTCCCGCACCATGCGCCACCACTTGGTGGCTGTGTCTTTCTCCTCCTGAGTTTGTTTCCCCTGCACAACGTCGGCGAGGTCCCGGCCGAAGCAGCCGGTGACGGCGACCACTGCCTTCATGTCGGGGGCGTTGAATTCCTTGCGCAGATCCTTGATCAGATTCGCGAGGTTCGTTTCATATTCAGGTGCGAATTTCTCATTCGCGTCATGCTCTCCTTGATTCCAGAAGAAGCCGGCAATCTTGTAGCCTTGTGATTTGTCATAACCCGGAACCAGCTCCGGGAGGCCCGTGATGGCGTCCCGCAACGCACTGACCACCAGTGGATACTTGTCGCCAATCTGCCCACCAGAACCCGGGGGGCGGAAATTCACAGCAAGGTTGTTGGCACCGAAGGCCACCTTCACCAGCAAGACCGTTTCCTCATAACGATTCCCCAATACATGGCCGATGCCCAGCTCCGGACCAAAACCCTTGTTGCGAAACCCGCCGAAACCCGGCCGCAGTCCGTCATGCACCGCTTCCTTGCCCGTGCCCATGGTGATGAACACATCGTCGCGAATCGTCCACCCGTCCCTTGTCTTGTTGCTTCCGCCGTAGAGGCCTTTGTATTTCTCCGCGTTTTCCGGCGATTTGATGAACCGGACCAATGTTGCTTTCTGCTCCTCCGCCGGTTTGTTCAGGTCTCCCAAGATGCCCCGGCCTGTCATGTTCGACTGTCCGGAGAGCAGGAAAATCATGACGGGTTTCCTGCCGACAATTTCATCTCCTGCCAAGGCCGTAGCCGCCATCAGCAGAAGTGCTGTCATGGTTATGAATCGAACTTTTCTGATCATGATGGTTCTCGCTTGTTTGGCTTTTTATGAAGGATGAAGAGACATGGGGAATTAACGCAAGTCGCAGGAAGCTCCCACTTCCTGCGGCGTGCGATAGACGCCACCCTCGACGCGGACGGGATTCACGAAGTGCTCGCGGAGGTGCGGGATGTGTTCGAGGAACACGGCTGGCAGGTCGAGGCCGATGTGGTTGAAGAGCACGAGGTGCTGGTGGAGCTGGCCCATGTCCCCGACGTGGGGGACGACGGGAACTCCGAACTGTTTGCACATCAGGCTCACAGCAAGGAACTCGCTGACTCCGGCGACGCGGACGGCGTCCACCTGGATGAAGCCGGCGCATTTCACCTGGAGGTAGTTCTTGAAGATGATTCTGTTAGGCACGTGCTCGCCTAGCGCGAGTCTCACCGGAGCAATGGCGTCGGCGAGGGTCTTGTGCCCGATGATGTCATCCGGGTGCGTGGGTTCCTCGATCCAGAATGGATCGATCTCCTTGAGGCGGGCGCAGATGTCGAGCGCCTGGGGCAGCGTCCACTGCTGGTTGGCGTCCACCATGATCCGCGCGTCCGGCCCGGCGACATCGCGGACGATGCGGGCGCGGCGAAGATCACGTTCCGGGTCCTTGGAGCCGACCTTGAGTTTCATGGCGGTGAACCCGGCGTCGATGGCGCGCCTGCAGTTTTCGCGGACCTGTTCGTCGCTGTAGTTGAACCAGCCGACGGAGGTGTCGTAGCCGGGATAGCCGCTGGCGAGAATGCCCTCGCGCGACGGGCGGATGGCGGTCGGTTTAGTTAGAAGATCGAGCGCCTGTTCCCGGCTGAGCACGTCTTCGAGATACGAGAGATCAAGCGTGGCGGCGACCTGCGCGGGTGTGAGGTCGAGCAGCAGCTTCCACAGCGGCAGGCCGCGGGTTTTCGCCCACAGGTCCCAGCAGGCATTGGTGACGGAGGCTAGCGCGAGTTGGACCACGCCCTTGTGCGGGCCGAGCCAGCGGAACTGCTGTTCATCCGCCATCTCTTTCTGAAGAGCGCCGAAGTCCGCCATGATCTCCTCGATGTCCCGGCCTTGCAGGCGGGCGGCGTAGAATTCCGCCGCCCGACAGACAAGGTCGTTGCCCTCGCCGAGCGTGAAGGCCAGTCCGCTGCCGGTGCGGCCCTTGTCGTCCGTTAGAAGCGTGACGGCATAGGAATAGACCGGGTCCTTGTGGATTGCGTCGCTGCCGTGGCCGGAGCCGATGGGGTAGCGGGCGTCGCGGGTGGAGATGTTCCTGATGTGGCTCATGCGTTGAATTTCCATTTTTGAACCGATTCGATTTTCAACGGAAAATCAAATAGAGCGTGAAGAATATTACGAAGACCACCGCTGACATGAAGCGGTAATCTGACAGACCCGCGCCGCATTTCACGCGCAACGGCGCGGCCCAATCCGCCCACGCCAGCGCCTCGGCCTCCACCTTCACCGGCTCGCGGAACGCCAACGTGAACAGCACTTGGACGACCACGCACACACAGAACAATCCGAACGATGCGAGCATGAAGTCCGCGAGGCAGGTGTTGTAAATGAAGTTCAAAACAGGTGTCGCGGCGATGGACTCTTTCGTCCCGAACTTGTCCTTGAAAAATCCGAGGAAAAAACAAACCGCTCCAAGTCCGCCGCCGAAGAGCATTGTGATGAAAGCGGCTTTCCCGCCCGCCTTGCGCCAGAACACGCCCACCAAAAACACCGCCGTGATGGGCGGCGCGATATAACAGATCAGCGTGGTCAATCCCTGGAAGATCGTGTCGTAATGACCGAAGATCGGTGACAGGACGATGGCGAGAACGGTCGCCACCAGCGTCGTCCAGCGGCCAATCCTCACAAGGCTCTGGTCGTTGGTGGCGGGCCGCCAGCGTTTCCAGATGTCGTAGGCGAAAAGCGTCGCCGCGGAATTCAGCGCCGCCGAACACGTCTGCATCGCGGCCGCGAGCATGGCAGCCACGACCAGCCCTTTCAGCCCGACCGGCAGCAGGTGCGTGATCATGAACGGATACGCGTCCTTCGACGCCACCGGCGCGACGGCTCGCGTGACACCGTTGACTGTTTCCATTCCAAAATAACCTTTCTGCACGAGCGCCACGCAGATGACGCCGGGCAGCACGAAGAGGAACACCGGCAAAATTTTCAACGCGGCGCAAAACAGCGGGCCGAGGCGCGCGTGCTTTTCATCCTGTGCCGCCAGCACGCGTTGCACGATCGTCTGGTCGCAGCACCAATACCAGATGCCGATCACCGGATAGCCGAGCAGGATGGAATACCACGGCACGTTGCCGATCACCGAGTTGTCGCCGTTGGAATGGAACATGTGCAGGAACGACGCGGTGGACAACTCCGCGCCGCCTTCCTTGCCGAGCAACGGGTGCGGCTGCGTGGCCAGCAGATGCGACATCGCATCCCAGCCGCCGACCGCGTTGTAGCCTACGACGGTGATGCACACCGCGCCGATCAGCAGCAGCACCGTCTGCACGCTTTCCGTCCACACCACGGCGAGCAAGCCGCCGATGATTGTGTAGATGCCGGTCAGCACTCCTAACAGAACGATGAAGAACATCAGCGCGTTCAGGCCGAAAATGGTTTTCGTTTCGGGAATTTCGAAAATGAAGCACAATACCGCTCCCGCCGTGAACAGCGCCACGCCGATGTGAATCACGATCGCCGAGATGAGCGAGGCGAACGACAGAACGTCGCGGCAATTCCGGTTGTAACGTCGCTCGAGATAATCCGGCAGCGTCGGCACGCGCGTCCGCAGATAGAGCGGCGCGAAAAACAGCGAGAGCAGGATCAGCGTGAAGCCCGCCATCCACTCGTAGTTGCCGTAGAGCAGGCCCGAGGTGTAGGCCGATTGCGCGAGGCTAACGAGATGAACCGTGGAAATGTTGGCCGCGAACATCGCCAGGCCGATGACCGGCCACTTCAACGAATTGTCCGCCAGGAAATAGTGCGCGCCCGCGCCGCTTTTTTTCCTCACGAAACCGGCGAGCACACCGATGCCGACGACGACGATCATGTAGGCCGCGATGATCGCCCAGTCCAAATGACTCATTCCAGTGTTCATGTTTCGGGTTTGCGTTGAGTTCGGATAAGATTGTTAGATCGTCGCCTTCAGATGACTGGTGGCCGACGTGCAGGCACGGTCAAGATGCACGTAACCGCCGTCCACAAACAGGATCTGCCCCGTGGTGTGGGACGAACGGTCGGAGGAGACGAAAACCACCGTGTCGGCGATTTCCCGCACGGTGGTCGTGCGGCGGCCGAGGGGAATCGTTTCGTCCAGCTTGCTGCGGGCCTGAGCCGGATCTGGCGCGGCGGCGAGCCAGCGTTCGTATTGAGGCGTGATGACTTCCGCCGGCACGACACAGTTGACGCGGATGCCGAACTTCGCGAGGTCGAGCGCCCATTCGCGCGTCAGGGCGTTGAGCGCGCCGTTGGCGGCGGCGTAACCGGATGTGCCGCCCTGGCCGGTGCTTGCGGTCTTCGAGCCGATGTTGATGATGTTGCCTTTCGACGCGATGAGCGCGTCGAGCGCGTGATGCACGAGTGTGAAGCTGTGAACGAGATTGCGCTCGAGCGAGCGGGCGAAATCCGCCGGGCTGTGGCGCAGGCTCACGGCATCGTTGCAGCCGGCGTTGTTGACGATGACATCAATGCGCCCGTATTTCGTCATGATCGCGGCGACGGCGGCGCGGATGGTTTCGGCATCGGTGAGTTCGGCGTGAAACGAATCCGCCTTGTGTCCCTGACTCGCGAGACCGGCGATGATGGCCTCGGCCTCGGCGGCGTTGCGCCCAAGCATCACCGCGACCGCGCCCTCGGCGGCGAACGCGCACGTGATGCCTTCGCCGATTCCCTTCGCTCCACCGGTGATGACGACGACTTTGTTCTGAAGTTCGAGTTCCATGGCTATTGATAGGTGGGATGGCACGCCGGACCGGACGGTTCGAACGATTTGTATGTCAGCACGAATTCCTGGTGACCGAGCGCTTCGGAGGCGGTGGTGCGACCCGTGGCCACCGCCAATGTTAAGTCGAAAATCTCGCGGCCCACCTCGTCGAGCGTCGCGCGGCCTTCGAGGATTTTCCCCGCGTCCACGTCCATGTCCTCGCGCATGCGGCGATAGGTTTCCGGGTTGGCGCACACCTTGATGACGGGCGAAATCGCCGAGCCGACAACCGAGCCGCGTCCGGTGGAAAACAAGATGACGTGTGAGCCACAGGCGATCAACTCCGCGATCTCGGCGTTGTCGTTGATGTTGGGAAAACCGAAACGCACCTCGCCATCCGGCACGACGTCGAGCAGATAAAGTCCGCCGTTGCGTGGCACTTCGCAGGGACGAATCAAACCGGAAATGGAACTCGCGCCGCTCTTGGCATAGGCGCCCATGGATTTCTCTTCCTGCGTGGTGAGGCCGCCCTCGGCGTTGCCCGGCGCGAAACTGCCGTGGCCGAGCACGGTGTAATATCGCGCCGCCTTCTCGACGGACTCGCGGAGAATGCCGCCAAGTTCCGGCGTGGCCGCGCGCGCCACCATGATGTCCTCGCAGCCGATCAGTTCGCCGGTCTCCTCGAATATGGCCGTGCCACCCGCCGCGACGAGTTGATCGAACGCGCGGCCGATGCCGGGATTCGCCGTGATGCCGCTGGTGGCGTCGCTGCCGCCGCAGACCGTGCCAACGACCAGTTCGCTGAGCAGCATCGGCACACGTGGCTGGTTTGCCAGATCCGCCAGCGACTGCCGCACCCACGCTTGGCCTTCCGTGATGGTTTTGCGGGTGCCGCCACTTTGTTGGATCACCAAGGTTTTCACGGGCCTTCCCGAAGCTGTGATCGCCGCCTGCAATCCGCTGCGGTCAAAACTCTCGCATCCCAGCGAAACGAGCAGCACCGCACCGGTGTTCGGGTGCGTGGCGAGCGCGCTCATCATGCGGAAAGCGTAGTCGTTCGGATAACAACCGCCGAAGCCGATGAGTTGCGCGCCCTGCTCGCGGAAGGGATGTGTGATTTCGCGCGCGACGTGGTGCGCGCATTCCACGAGATAGGCGACGAGCACGCCGTTGCGGATACCCTTGCGGCCGTCGGCGCGGAGGAAACCTGACAGTTCAGTGCCTGCCATACTGGTTTCCTTTCTCGCGAGTGTAGGTCGGCAGGTAATCGCTCTTCATGTTATGCAGATGAACGTGCTCGCCGGCGGAGATGTCGCGGGTGGCCGAGCCGATGGACACGCGGTATTTCAAAATCTTCTCACCGGCGCGGATGTCGCGTGCGGCGAGCTTGTGGCCGAGCGTGAGCCGCACCGGCACGATCACACGCTGGTCGGCCATGGTGATCGTGTCTCCGGGTTCGAGCGTCTGGATCGCGACCAACACATTGTCTTCGGAATCGAGGAGCAGCAGCTTCGGATCGTGCATGGTTCAGAATTTCCGATATTGCAGATAGGCGTCCACGGGATCGACGCCGTTCAGGATCGCGGTGCGGACTTTGTTTTCGGTGCGCAACACTTCCTCGACCTTGTCGGTCACTTCGCCAATGATTTCCTGCGGGATAATCACCGCGCCATCGCGGTCGGCCATCACATAATCGCCGGTGTGGATTGTCACGCCTCCGATCACGATGGGTTCGCCGAAGCCGTCCGCAACCCAGCGGCCCACGACATCGCGCGGCGTGAAATAGCGACACCAGACGCGGAAACCGGTTTTCAAAATGAAACCGCTGTCGCGGCAGCCGCCATCCACGATGTAGCCGCGCACACCGCGGTAGGTGAACGTCTCGCTGGAAAGTTCGCCCATGTGAGCGAGCGTGGAATCGTTCGGCTGGCAAACCACCACGCTGCCGCCGGGTGCGCGGGAAAGCAGTCTGGTCCATTCAAGCAGCGTTGTGTGCGCGTCGAGCGTGGTGTCCAGATGCCCGCTCACGGTGAAGATTCTTCCGGCCAGGACACGCTCCGGATCGAGCGGGCGGATGGTTTGCGGCAGCAGTTGGTCGGGGAAACCCATCGCGCGCAAGGTGTCATAAACCGCGCCGGAATAGCATTTCTCCAAACGGTCGCCGTAAGTGTCGTTGAACTGGAATTCAGGCTTTTGATTCATTTCATTTGGTCGGCTGGTCATTGGCCGCGGGCATTGGCGCATTGGCGCGTATCATCTCGCCGATCCTGTGCAGGGTTTCCATATCAATCGCGCGCAGCTTGCCATTGTAATCCGGCCCGATGTCGAGCGAGAAAATGTTTCCATGCTTCACCGCGCCGAGATAGTCCGCGTAAAGTTTATCCGCGGGGAGGCAAAGGTTGTCATGCTTCGGCAACGAATAGAACCACATCGCGCCGCCCTTGTGCTTCGGTAAGATCGGATAGGTGAATTCCGCGAGGCGGTGGTGGTTGGCGGTACTCATGTGCTCGCTGTTGAATCCGGCACCGGTGACATCCGACAGAGGGGCGGGATGTCCTTCTTCTCCCAGCCGGATGTCCGCTTCTTCCTGCGGACCGGAGTTGAAACCGACAAAACAATCCGGCTGGAACGACTTGACCCAGCGAACCGTTTCCGAGTGGCTCAGGCCGCCGTTACCCACCGCGTGGTCAAACCAGATGTATTCAACCGGCCCGTAGCGCGTAAGCAATTCCTTGAGCTGTGCTTTTTTCATCTCGGGATTTTTTCCGATGTGTCCGCTGTGCCAGCTTTCTCCAGGAGCTCCGCCCGGCCATGCCCATTCGCCTTCGGAAAAATACAGCGCAAGCTTGATGCCGTATTTGTCACAGGATTTTTTCAACTCGGCCAACACATCGCGGCCCAGCAGGGCGTTGGTGACTTTGCGGTCCGTCGTCTGTGTGTCCCAGAGGCAGAAACCGTCGTGATGTTTTGTTAGGAACAGGATGTAGCCCATGCCCGCGTCCTTCGCGGCTTTCACCCACTGGTCGGTGTCGCAGTCCTTGGCTGAGAACAGATCGATGTTGGTCACGCCCGGCGTCCATTCCTTGCCGGAGAAGGTGCTGAACGACCAGCAGACAAACATGCCCCAGCGCAGATCCTGCAACTGCTTTACGCGGGCCTCGCTTACGGGCGGCATATTGGAGGAACTTGTCTGACCGGCCTGGATCTCTGGCACTTGGATCGCAGGAATCTCCATCGCCGAGCCGTCCAATTCCAGTTTGATGACCGTTTCCAGCGGATTATATTTCTTCGGAAGACGAATGAACTGTTTCCCGTCTGTGGTTTCGGTTTTGACTTCACCGCCGCCGAGAATCGAAGCGGTTTTGATTTTGCAAGGAAGAGCCGGCAGCTTGATCGTGTCGGTGGGCTTCAGGAGGTGGAGATAAACGATGTTGCCTTTGCGTGTGCTGGCGATTTCCTCCGACGGCTTCCACGGTCCGCCGCGCGTGTCGTAAATGCTTTCACCGTATTTCTCCAGCCACCCGCCGATTTCCTTCAGGCGGGCGGCCTGTGCCGGGTCGATCATGCCATCGGGACGCGGGCCGACGTTTAGCAGGATGTTGCCGTCACCACCCGCGCCGCGAACGAGCATTTCGAGACATGCGGCTGTGGACTTCACACCGTCGTTCTCGCCGCCCCAGGCCCAGTGGTTGTGGGCGGAGACGGTCATGCAGGATTCCCAAGGGCGGTCCATCTGGAATTTTCCGATCTTCTGCTCTGGTGTGTCGTAGTCGCCGCCGTCGCCGCTGCGGTTGTTGATGAGGATATCCGGTTGGAGCTTGCGTACGAGGTTGATGGTATTGACTCCGCGGCCCTTGAACTCCTGCGGGACATCGTTCCAGATTGTGATGAGTGGCCCGTATTTGGTGACAAGCTCCTCGATCTGGCCCAGCAGGTATTTGTTGTAGGAATCGATGTCGGATTTCTCGCGACGGGTTTTTCCTCCGGGGCTTGTCAACGGGAAGTCCGGATGGTGCCAGTCACAGACCGAGTAGTAGGCGCCGAAGGCGATGCCTTGTTTTTTGCAGGCTTCCGCAAGCTCTTTGACCACGTCGCGTTTGAACGGCGTGTTCATGATGTTGTAGTCGGTGAGTTTGGTATCCCAGAGGCAGAATCCGTCGTGGTGCTTGGTGGTTAGAACGATGTAGCGCATGCCCGCCGCCTTGGCGATGGAGACCCATTCGTCGGCGTTGAACTTCACCGGGTTGAATTCCTTGTAGAGATTGTCGTATTTTTCGATCGGCGTTTCCTTGCCGCGCGACCAGCCGATCTCCTTTTCGGTCAGGCTTACGGGCCCCCAATGGATGAACATGCCGAAGCGTTTGGCGCGCCAGTTGTCGATGGCGGCTGGTGATGCCGGAGTGGCGCCGGCCGGAAAGGTCGATGGCTTTGCTGTCTTTTCGGCGTGCGATGCGAGTGCCAGCGTGAGTGCCAGCATGATGGATGATGCGGTGGTTTTCATGGGCTTCAGGATCTACAGGGAAATTACGAACCGGCCGTGTTGTATTCCTCAACGGCGTCAAACATCGCGACGATGTTTTCCGGCGGCACGTCCGGCAGGATGTT
>CANBTO010000119.1 GCA_947372405.1 Verrucomicrobiaceae bacterium | reverse complement strand
TCGCTCACTGGCCCGGCCACATCGCGGCCGGACGCGTCAGTGATCATCTCGGCTACTTCCCCGATCTTCTTCCCACCTATGCCGAACTTGTCGGTGCCACTCCGCCGAAAGACATCGACGGCATTTCGATCGTGCCGGAGTTGTTAGGCGAAAAAGCCGCGGGCCGGAAACAAGAGCGGCATCCTTATCTCTACTGGGAGATCGGCACGCAGACCGCCGTCCGGATGGGCGATTGGAAAGCCTGCCGCATGACTCCTAACAGCAACTGGGAACTCTACGACGTTTCCAAGGACATCGGCGAAACCACGGATCTCTCCACCAAACAACCCGATGTGCTTTCACAAATGACGAACTTCGCGACCGAAGCGCACCAACCGATGCCCGCCGGCGAGATTCACGACAAGGCGCTCGTCGAAAAAGACCGGAACTATCAGGACAAACCCAAAGGCCCTGGCGCGAAGAAAAAACCGCAGGGTCCGAAATAATCGCCGTCAGAGCACACCGGCGTCGGTATCGCGTCTCATCTCCGGTGTTGCCCGTTGCCGGAGATCGGCCAATCTTCTTCCCAGATGCGTGACGACACCCGGAGATGGATCGAGGCCGATCAAACGCACTGCTGGCACCCATTCACCCGGCAGGGAGATTGGTGTGCTCCCGACCATTCGCCGCTTGTGCTGACCCACGGCAAGGGCGCCTGGTTGTGGGACTCCGAAGGCCGTCGATATTTCGACGGGAACTCGTCGATCTGGACCAACATCCACGGCCACGCGCACCCGGTGATTGCCTCGGCCATCCGGGCGCAGTTGGACAAAGCCGCGCACGTTTCGTTTCTCGGATTCACCCATCCAGGCGCGGTCGAGCTTGCGACCAAGCTTTGCGCGTTCTTCCCGCCGCGCACTCTCGAGCGCGTGTTCTTCTCCGACAACGGTTCCACTGCGGTGGAGTGCGCCCTGAAAATGGCCATCCAATACCGACTGCAGACCGGCGAGCCTGACCGCAACCGCTTCATCGCCTTCGCCGACGGCTACCACGGCGACACCCTGGGTGCCGCCTCACTGGGCGGAGTCGGCCGGTTTTTCGAGCGATTCAGAAACAACGGCTATCAGGTCACTCATGTCCGCTCGCTCGACGATCTCAGCGCAATCGATCCCATCCATGTGGCGGGCGTTGTCATCGAACCTCTCATCCAAGGCGTGAACGAGATGCGCCCATGGCCGCACGGCATGCTCACCGCATTGCGGGCTTGGTGCGATGAAACGGGAGTCCATCTGATTCTCGACGAGGTCATGACCGGATTCGGGCGCACAGGCAGCATGTTCGCATGCCAACAGGAGCACGTGGTTCCTGATTTTCTGTGCCTCGCCAAGGGTCTCACCGGTGGCTACCTGCCGATGGCCGCCACGCTCACCTCTGAAAAGGTTTACGACGCATTCCTCGGTGCTGCTGGAAACGCCTTCTACTACGGCCACAGCTACACCGCCAACCCGCTCGGTTGCGCCGCTGCCCTCGCGAATCTGGAAGTTTTCGAGCGCGAAAAGACCCTCGAAAAACTGCCCGCGAAAATCGAACACCTCCGCGCCGGACTCGCCGCACTCAAGGCCGCCCATCCGATCATCCACGAGGTCCGCCAGTGCGGATTCGTCGCCGGCATCGAACTCCGCGACCCGGATGGCGGGAAATTTCCACCCGATGCCCGCGTCGGCGAGAAAATCTGCCACGCCGCCCGCGCCTACGGCCTGCTTACCCGCCCGATCCTCGACACCATCGTCCTCATGCCACCCTTGTGCGCCACCATCGCCGAACTCGACCACGCCATCGCTGCGCTCGCTTCCGCAATTTCTGGAAACCCGGGCATTGACACTCCGCCCGCCAGCGCGTAATCACTCGCCCCCGCGCCAAGCGCACGGCGGAGTAGCCAAGTGGTAAGGCAATGGTTTGCAAAACCGTCATGCGTGGGTTCAATTCCCACCTCCGCCTCCAATGTTTTCAGCCGCTAATCCCTGTCCTACAGGAGTTCGCGGCTCTTTTGTTGTCCGGCATGGATCTCGGTTTCACTTCATCCGCTCACAAAGCGCATGCAGGTTGCAGGCGGGAGTCCCTGACGGGATCTCACAACCGGCATTGACGAGATAGGGTGAACCGGCGGCGCACCTGGCCATCCTAACAGCCTTGCGGATCGAGTCTGGTGTGCCGTTTCTTACGACGGAGACCGGATCCATGTTGCCCGCGATGGCGACCTTGGGACCCACCGCTGCACGGACGGTCGCGAGGTCCACCTTGTGATCGACATCGAGCACATCGACTCCGAGGTCGGCGATGCCCGGAAGAAGATGTGTGATGTTGCCGCAGATGTGGAGTTTGACCCGGCCGCCCATTTCCTGAATCGCCTGAACGAGACGTTTTTCCCGTGGTTGGATCAGCTCCTCGTAGGTGTCCGGTCCGACCTGGCTCGCGATGGCGTCGCCGATGCCGATGGTGTCCGCGCCCGCGTGCAGTTGGGCGCGGGCAAAGCGGATCGCTGTATCCGTGCAGAGGTCCATCAGCTCGCAGGCGTAAGGCTCGTCGTCCAACAGGTCGATGAGAAAAGGCGTCAGGTCGCGCAAGTCCGCAGCCTCTGCGGCCGGTCCTTCGACCCACCCGAGAATCGAATACTCCCCGTGATGATGGCGGTGATAGAGTTCGGCGGCTTTGACGCGGTCGAGCATGCGGTCCGATTCTAACGGATCCGGGATGGAAAGCACCGAGAGATTCTTGGTTTCCTGCAAGGGATGGGTGCTGTGCGGCGGGCCGTTTTTCACATACGTGATCTTCGATCCAAAGCCGTGGGTCTCGCGGTAAGGGTCAGAGATGCAACTGAGCTGGTCGATGCCGAACTCCCGGGCGCATGCCACATTGGCTGCGACAAGCACGCGGTGGTCGGACGCGAAAGCGGCGTAATCCGAGCCGATGAACTCGGCCGCGAACTGCATCAATATCGGCGTGCGTGCCGGAAAGTCCACCGGCTGCCCATCTAGCGTGGCCATGTAGCGTTGGTAACCGTTCATGAGAAACTAGCGTTCTCTACTCCGGGCACGCCGCGCCCACAAGCACACCGCACGGTATCACCAAACAAACACACCAGATCACAAGACCGGCTCCGGCAGTGTTGTTAGGCTGCGCGCGTCATGAACGATCCCCATCCCCTGAGTTCCGCCATCATGGCCGGCAAACGCAAGGAAGTGCCCGAACTCGTGGATGCCTGCATTGCTGCGGGCGAGAGCGCGCAATCCATTGTCGAAAACCGGCTGGTTCCCGCCATGGCGGCGGTCGGCGAGCAATTCAAGAACAACGAAATCTTTGTTCCCGAAATGCTCATCGCCGCCCGCGCGATGAAGGAAGCGCTCAGGATCCTCGAGCCGATGCTCGTCGCGGCCGGTGTGAAACCCGAGTTTAACGCCGTCATCGGTACCGTCGAGGGCGACCTCCACGACATCGGCAAGAACCTCGTCGCCATGATGTGGAAGGGCGCGAACATCGACGTCATCGACCTCGGCGTGAACGTGCCGCCCGCGAAATTTGTCGAGGCTATCCGCGAGAACAACGTGAAACTCGTCGGACTCTCCGCCTTGCTGACCACCACCATGCCTGCGATGCGGGAAACCGTGAAAGCCATCCGCGAGGCGGGGCTCACGCCCAAGATCATGATCGGCGGCGCGCCGATCACCCATGAGTATGCGAGGGAAATCGGCGCCGACGGCTATGCCTCGGACGCCGGCAGCGCGGTGGACGCCGCGATGGCCTTGCTGAGAGGCTGATCACCGGCACTGCGATGGACCGGCAGTATTATCTCAATCTCGCCGCGGACGGCCTCAAGATGCCGATCGGCACGCACCTCGTGCTTCACGAGCACGCCGACCACGAGGTCATACCGAACAACGGTCGTCGTCTCGGTGGCGTGATTGAGGAAGCTGCGCGCCGTTTCCATTGCCCGCTGGCGCTGCCGTTGATGGACCTGAAGCTGGAAAAGGAAGCGCTGTTGTCAGCCCGCGGCATCGCCCCTGCGGAAATCGACGCCTATCACTTCACGGAATCACCTGACGAAGATTGGGAAATTCCGCTTACCCGAAGGATGGAAGCGGTTTGCGAGGCGATCCATTACATCGCCCACGAAACCGACCTGCTGCCCGTGGGCATGGGCATCGGGCCGTTTTCGCTGATGACCAAACTCATCACCGATCCGATCACGCCGGTATTCCTGGCCGGCGACGGAGCCACGGCTGATGACGAGGAGGAGGTTGGAATGTTAGAAAGGCTGCTCGAGCTTTCCTCGAAAACCATCAACACATACCTCGATGCGCAGATCAAAGCCGGGGCCAAGGCCATCATCCTGTGCGAGCCCGCCGCCAACAAAGTCTATTTCTCGCCGAACCAACTGGACGAGAGTTATGAAGTGTTCGACCGCTACGTGATGCGGCTCAACCGCATCATCCGCGAACAATTGGCTGCGGCGGACGTCGATCTGATCTTCCACGACTGCGGCGAACTGACCGACGGCATGGTCAGCCGTTTCGCAGGTCTTGATCCGGCTTTGATCAGTCTCGGTTGTTCACGCCAACTGTGGGAGGATGCGGCACTGGTTTCCAAGTCCACCGTGCTTTACGGCAATCTGCCCACCAAACAATTCTACTCGGACGAACTGGTGAGCCTGGCCAAGGTGCGCGAACTCTCCGACCAATTGCTGGAACGCATGCGCGACGTGGGGCATCCGTTCATCCTCGGCAGCGAGTGCGACGTGCTCAGCGTCCGCGGCAGCGAGCGTAGCATCATGGCGAAGGTGGAGGAGTTCCTGAGGGACTAGAGATCTCTTTCAAATCCTGGTGTATTCCTCCAGCAATCCGAGATAGCAACGGTATTGATCCAACGACACTCCCGGCGGCGTCTGGTGGTCCACGCTCGGGATGAAACCACCGGATTTCATCAAGGGGACGAGCCGCTCGAACTCGGCGCGCATGGCCTCCTCGCCGCGGTTCATGGTCATCTTGTCGAAATGGCCGACAAAGAAAAAGTCGGGATACTGCTGCCGGAGTTTCAAGCCATCCACGCCGGCTTGCCGTTCCAGTGGCAGCACTCCTCTCACTCCATTTTCCTGCAGCCACGGCACCAGCATTGTCACGTCGCCGTCCGTGTCCATGATCAACGGGATATCGTGCTCCTGCAGGCGCGGCACCAGCTTGCGGTAATAGGGGGCGACGAATTCATCGAAGGTGCGCTTCGAGATCATCGGGCCGGAGTTATAGGACATGTCCTCGGCGATCGTCATGAACGTCGGAACACAGACCTGTAGCATCTCGTCGAGCAGTCGAAAATTGAAATCGAGCAGGTCCTGGTTGATGAGATGAAGCAATTCCGGCTCATCCTCGTAGGCATACATCATTTTTTCGAAGCCCATCAGCGTGCGGGGAAACCAGAAGAAGCCTTCGATGGTGGCCCACACCACCGCCTCGCCCTGCTGCTGTCGCGCCGCCCACTCCGCCATTCCCCTGATGGATGGCCCATGATCGGGAAACAACTGCGGGCGCACCCGGAGATAGTCATCCATGTTGGAGACCATGCCCTCCACGTGATGCTGGGTGGCGGCAATGGTCGGATCGGTGGTGCTGAACCAGAACTGCTGATAGGGATCCAGACCGAAGTAGCGCGCGATCTCATATACCTGGCTGAAATGATACTCGTTTGGCAATCCCTCCCCGTGCCAGCGCTTGATCGTCTGGTCCCACCACATCGCCCATTCCCAGCGTGGGAGGCGGTCCACCGGTTCGAAGTTCATCACGGCTCGAAATCGTTCGACGTGGTTCATGGTTTGCAGACACTACGGCTGACTGGCCAGGACACTTGCAAGAAAATCAGAATACCACACTTGTGACTGGAAATGATTTTCCGTGTGAGGATGCCGGGTTTTTGCTTTTGATCCGTGGAATGATCGATCATGAAGGAACGCACTTGGACGGATTGAACCCATCTACCAGCCATGACGCCTAGAATCGCCCTGCTTGCCTGCACTGTGTTTGAGCGCGAGATCTCGCTGCTGGCCGGTGACGCGCCGCACATCATCGAAACACGGTTATACGAGATCGCCCTGCACGACCGGCCTGACGAACTGCGTGCGAAGCTCCAGGCGGAACTGGACGTCATCGATGCCCGCGACGACATCGATGCGGTGGTTCTGGCTTATGGTCTATGCGGCCTGGGCACTGCCGGCCTGCGGGCCGGACGCCACCCCTTCGTGTTGCCGCGGGCGCACGACTGCATCACCGTTTTTCTTGGCAGCAAGGAAGGCTATGCCGCCCACCAGCGCGGCTGCCCCGCCTGCATCTACTACACGCCCGGCTGGAACCGCGCCAGCCGAGTTCCGGGTCCGGACCGGCTTGCCTACATCCGCGAGGAGTTCTCCAAACAGTTTGATGAGGATGATGTCGAGTTCCTCATCGAATCCGAAAACCAGACCTGGGCGATGCACGACACCGCCACCTACATCGACCTTGGCACCTCCGATGCTGAGGAAGAGGCCGCCTACGCGAAACGTTGTGCCGATTCCCTTGGCTGGAAATTCGAACGCATCCATGGCGATCCCACTTTGCTTCGTGACCTGTTATGGGGAAACTGGGATGACGCGCGGTTTCTAACAGTAGCGCCGGGAATGCGCTCCGGCCACTCGCCGGATGAAAACATCCTGCGCCAGGAAAACCCCGACGCCAGACCGTGAGCCGCCACCGCACCATCATCCTCGAACCGGAGCATGGCGAACGCGTGGAGATCCGCACCGCGGACGAAGACGGAGCTCTAACGAAAATCCTCTCCGCCCACGGCTACCCGCTCAACACCCGCTGTGGCCAGCGCGGACTGTGCCGCGGTTGCGAGGTGGTGCTCAAGGAGGGCTCGCTGATCGTGGACAACACAACCGTCACCGCGCCCGCCACGCTGCGCGCTTGCCGCACGCGCTTGACGGGGCCGGTCACCATCGCGCTGCCCGCCCGCTCGCGTATCGAGCACAAGCCACAGGTCGGGGAGACCTTTGAAATCGCCGTGCCTTGCGCTCATGACCCGTTGTTCGCTCCGCATGGCATGCGCGATACAGGCTTTGCCGTGGACATCGGCACCACCACCGTGGTTGTTCTGATTGTGGATCTAACCAACGGCGAGGTCCTTTCCCGCGCCGGTGGATTCAACGCGCAGATCCGCTTCGGTGACAACGTCCTTACCCGCATCGACGCCGCACGCACGCCGGAGACCGTAGCCGCGATGCAGGCGGCGGTGGTCTTGGAAACCCTTGCCCCGTTGCTTGTCCAGGCATGCGAACGTGCTGGCCGCTCACCGGACCGCATCGCCGGAGGCACCATCGCCGGTAACACCACCATGCTGCACCTGCTTGTCGGTGAGGATCCCACGCCGCTCGGCATCGCCCCGTTCACCGCGCGGTTTCTGGCAGGTAGAAGACTCGCTGCGGCGGACATCGCCTTGGCCGTCGATGGTCTGCCGCCGGATACGCCTGTCCATCTGCTGCCGTCCATCGCAGCCTACATCGGCGCGGACATCACCGCGGGAGCGCTCGCCACCGGCATGATTTTCGACGCCGCGCCGAGCCTGCTGGTGGACATCGGGACCAATGGCGAGATCGTCTTGCAGCACGGAAGCCAGCTCACCGCCTGCGCCACCGCGGCCGGTCCCGCTTTCGAGGGTTGTGGTCTGAAGTGCGGCACCCGCGCCCGTGATGGGGCGGTGAGTGATCTTTCCGTCACGCTCGATCCTTTTGAAATCCATACGAAAACCATCGGCGGCGTGCCACTGTCCCGCGCTACGGGCATCTGCGGCTCAGCATACATCGACTTCCTCGCCACCGCGCGCGCCGCAGGTCTGTTAGGAACTGCCGGGCGTTTCCTTCCCGCCGCGTGGGACGCGCTGCCGGAAAGCCACCGCCAGTCCGATGAAGACGGCCGCGCCCTGCGGCTCGGCGCTGACTGCGGGCCTTTCGTCAGCGAGGTGGACGTCGCTTTGCTGCTTCAGGCCAAGGCTGCCATCGGCGCGGGCATCGAGACCCTGTTGGAAACCGCAGGCATCCGCGCGGATGAAATTTCGCAGCTCTATCTGGCGGGCGGTTTCGGCATGCACCTCAACGTTCCGCATGCCATCGCCTGCGGATTGTTGCCCGGTTTCCATCCGGATCAGGTCCGCGTCGTCGGCAACACCTCGCTCGCTGGCGCGCTGCTCGCGCTCATCGACCGCAACACACTCGACGAGATGGAAAGCCTGCGCGAACGGGTGGAGGTCATCGAATTGAACCTCGTCGACGATTTCGAGGACCGCTATGTAGAGCACCTGATGCTGCCATGAACGACTTTCCCGCCGTGCCCTTGCTCGACCACCGGCCCTATGACCGGATACGCGAGTTCTATCTCTATCAGGAACCCGCGCTGCTGGCCGCCATGCGCCGCGGCGACCGCGGTGAGGCGATGCGCCTCATCAACCACGTGCTCGTGCACATTTACAGCGCGGGCGAGGAACGCAGCGACCTGCTCAAGGGACTGCTGTTGGAACTCGTGGTGATGATCTCACGCGCGGCGATCGAGGCCGGTGCCATGCAGTCCGAGGTGCTCGGCACGAACTTCAAAATTCTAACGGAGCTGTCCGCGATTGATGACGACGAACAACTCGCCGCCTGGCTGCGCAAGGCCTTCGACCACCTGTTTTCCACCATCCAGCGGCAGAAGGATTTCACACCGCCGCTGCTTATCGGCAAGGCCTTGGATTACATGCGTGAAAATCTCCATCTCGAGATCACCCGCGATCAGACGGCCCGGCATGCGGGAATTTCGCCCGGCCATTTTTCACACCTGCTCAAGGAGCGCACCGGCCGCTCGTTCACCGAACTGCTACGCCAGTGCCGCGTGGACCTCGCCTGTGAACTGCTGCTCCACACGGACGATACGCTCGCCGTCATCGCAGATCGCTGCGGCTTCTGCGACCAGAGTTATTTCACCCGCGTCTTCCGCGATGTGAAGGGCGTCACGCCCGGACAGTTCCGCGAACAGGCGGGAAAATGAAATCTCAACCGTGCGCCGCCACGCTGCGTGCGATGGCCGCCAGATGCTCCGGCGTGGTGCCGCAGCAACCGCCGACAATATGCGCGCCGGCGTCCATCAGGCGTTCGGCCGCGGCTGCCATCTGTGCGGGTGTCGCCAGATAGACCGTGCGTCCATCAACTTGTTGGGGTGCGCCGGCGTTCGGTTGGATGATCACCCGCGCACCGTTTGCCGCTGCGGCGATTTCCCGGCACAGCGCCACATAGTCGTCGAAATCGAGCGCTGATCCGCAGTTCGCGCCGACGATTTTCGCGCCGGCATCCACCGCGCGGCGGATCGCCTCGTCCACCGTGGTGCCCATCATCGTGCGGAAGCCGCCGCTCGCGGTTTTCTGGAACGCATAAGTGGCTACCACCGGCACCGCCGGATCACAGGCGAGCGCCGCCTCGATGCCTAACAACATCTCGGCTGGATCGCTCATGGTTTCCACCAGTACTGCGTCCGCTCCTCCTTCCAACAGAGCTTCGATCTGGGCGCGGAAGGCGTCGCGCACCTCCATCTCCGTCAGGTCGCCGACGGGTTCCAGAAAATCACCGCAGGGGCCCACATCACCGAGCACCCAGGCACCGTCGCCCGCTGCGGCGCGAGCGACCCGTGCTGCGGCCAGGTTGAGTTCGCGCACGCTGGCCGCGCGACCGTGCGAGTCGAGCACGAAGCGTGAGCCTCCGAACGAGTTGGTGGTGATCAATTGAGATCCCGCGGCGCGATAGGCGTCATGTATCGCCTCCACGTCCTCGGGGCGTTCCAGATTCCATGCCATGCCGCAGGCTCCGCTGGTCATGCCGCGAGCCATCAGCAGCGTCCCCATCGCGCCATCGCCGCAGACCGGACGTGCTGCCAGTTCCTCCATCAGGTTTTTCGGATTCATCGTCTCCATGAACCATTCGCGGCCAGCCGGAACAAGCCGGGATGGCGGGGATCGCACGAGAGCACCAAACATTCACATGAGAGCACAAGAAAGGGAATTCGCACTCACACGGGTGTGTCGTGACGTCTGCTATGCTGTGGACAAAACCCGGAAATTTATGGAGCGTCCGGCAACAGAAGCCCCGGGTCGGGCGTATAGGAGGCGCTGGCCGATTCACCACTATGAGCCAAGACAGCGTCACACTGGGCAAACCGCCGTTACACCTCGACTACAGCCTGGTGGGCGAGGAGGCGTCCCGTGCCATCGAGCGTGGACTTGCAGAAGCGGACTGGTATCAATGCCCGGTCCCGCGGGCCACCTTGCGGAAACTGCTAGAGCGACGGGACGGACCTGCCATCCGCGATACCATCCTGCTGTTCCTCATTCTGCTAGGAACCGGCTGGGCGACCGCCGCGCTCTGGGGAACGTGGTGGGCGGTCCTGCCCTACTTCGTTTACGCCACGTTTTACGGTACGAGCTCGGACAGCCGCTGGCACGAATGCGGCCACGGCACCGCGTTCAAGACCGACTGGATGAACCGCGCGCTTTACGAGATCGCCTCGTTCATGGTCATGCGCGAGTCGGTCGTCTGGCGCTGGAGCCACACCCGCCATCACAGCGACACCATCATCGTCGGACGCGACCCGGAAATCCAGGTGCCGCGTCCGCCGGACATGCTGGCCCACGTGCTCAGCCTCGCCAACGTCGGAGGCTACCGGAGTTTTTTTCCGAAACTGTTAGTCCACGCCACGGGCAGGATCACGGAGGTGGAGAAAACGTTCATTCCGGAAAGCGAGTTTCCGAAAGTCTATCGAAACGCGCGTATCTATCTGGTGATCTATCTGGTGGTGATCGCCGCGGCCGTCGCGATGCGGAGCTGGCTGCCGATCTTCCTGTTTGTCCTGCCGCAGTTTTTCGGCACCTGGCTGATGATCATCCAGAACACGCCGCAGCACGCCGGACTTGCCGAAAACGTGCTCGACCACCGCTTGAACTGCCGGACGGTTTACATGAACCCTGTCAGCCGGTTCATCTATTGGAACATGAACTATCATGTCGAGCACCACATGTATCCATTGGTG
>CANBTO010000118.1 GCA_947372405.1 Verrucomicrobiaceae bacterium | reverse complement strand
TATCCTGCTGGCTGAAAAGAATTCGCAATGCGCGGCGCAAAACACTCGTAAATGGCCCTGCCAGCCATTGAGATCCGACTCGAACATCCGCAACATGAATCTTTTCAAATTCCCCGCCACCTGCAGCGCCTTGATGGTTTCCATCCTGATTGCAGGTCCCGTTTCCGCTGCTAAACCTAAAGTCGAAATCAAGAACCCTGACCTGACGAAAGGCGAACCCATCCCGGCAGGAGCGGACCATGATTGGACGCTGGGTGCCACCGGCGCACGCGGCTGGATGTTCAGCGACAAGTTCGCCACCACCGAGGCGCGCCAGGTTGCCATCACCGAAGTCGCCAAGGGCTCGCCTGCCGATGGTGTCCTGAAAAAGGGCGACGTGATCCTGGGAGTCGGCGGCAAAGCATTCTCCTACGACCCACGCACCGAGGTTGGAAAGGCACTGACGCTCGCGGAATCCAAGGCCGGGGCAGGAGCATTGAAGCTGACCCGCTGGCGCGAGGGCAAGTCCGAGGAGATCGTGGTGAAGCTGCCCGTGCTCGGCGACTACGGCGCGACCGCCCCATTTGATTGCCCGAAGTCGAAGCTCATCCTGGAGCAAGGCTGCGAAGCGTTGGCGAAAAAGATGGGGGATGCTTCCTATCGCCGGGATCCGATCACCCGCTCGCTCAACGCGCTGGCATTGCTGGCCAGCGGCAATCCGAAATACCTGCCGTTGGTAAAGCGGGAAGCCCACTGGGCGGCGGATTTTTCGGCGGACTCGATGCAGACCTGGTATTACGGTTATGTCATTTCATTGCTCGCTGAATACAAGATGGCCACCGGTGACGAATCGGTCACACCGGGATTGCGCAGGCTTGCGCTGGAGGCCGCCAAGGGCCAGAGCATCGTCGGGTCATGGGGACACAAGTTCGCGCGTCCCGACGGACGGCTTTCCGGCTACGGGATGATGAACGCTCCGGGCGTGCCGCTGACCATTTCACTGGTGATGTCCCGTGCCGCAGGCATCAAGGACCCGGCCATCGACCTGGCCATCGAGCGCAGCACGAAGTTGCTGAGGTTCTATGTGGGCAAAGGTTCCATTCCCTATGGTGACCACGCACCATGGATCGAGAGTCACGACGACAACGGCAAAAACGGCATGGCCGCCGTTTTGTTCAACCTGATGGATGAACCCCAGGCTGCGGGATACTTCTCGCGCATGTGTCTCGCCGCTCATGACGCGGAACGCGATTGCGGGCATACGGGAAATTTCTGGAACACCACGTGGGCGATGCCCGGCGTGGTGCTGTCCGGTCCACAGGCCACAGGCGCATGGATGAAGGAATACGGCGCGTGGTATTACGACCTCGCCCGCGGTTGGGACGGCACTTTTCTCCATCAAGGCCCGCCAGAGTTGAGCAAGGACAAGACAGGCAACTACGACGCCACCGGCGCCTATCTCCTCGCCTATGCCATGCCGCTCAAGAAGATCTGCCTCACCGGCAAACGGCCGAGCAAGATCACTCCTCTGACCGCCGAGGAGGCGAAACAAACAGTCCTCGACGGACGGGGTTGGTCGCAGGGAGACAAATTCAGCGCCTACGACAAGCTGGGCGTGGAAATTCTTTTCGAACGTCTTTCCAGTTGGTCTCCTGTCGTAAGGGAGCGTGCCGCCCTCGCGC
Organism: Verrucomicrobiaceae bacterium; assembly: GCA_947372405.1. Next base: position 9,475 of record CANBTO010000118.1, on the reverse strand, counting down.
TCGGCCGCCGTGGTGATGTCTCGGTTGCCGCTTTGGTGAAACTTCTGGAATCCACGGATCTTTACTCCCGCCTCGGCGCGTGCCAGGCGCTCGCCCAACTCAAGGCCAAAGCCGCGCCCGCGGTTCCCGCACTTCGCAAGGCCCTCCACGCGGACGATCTCTGGTTGCGCATCAAGGCCGCGGACGCGTTGGCCGCCATCGGCAAGCCCGCCATGGAAGCGGTGCCCGAACTCCTGGAAATGATGACCCAGGTGGACACGAAAAAAGACCCGCGCGGGATGCAGCAGCGGTATTTCACCTTCGCCCTGTTTGGCGGGCGCGAAGGATTGCTCGGCCGCTCGCTCGACGGCGTGAACCGTGACCAACTCTACAAGGCGGTGCGTGCCGGACTCGTCAACGACGATGGCCGCGCCCGCGGCACCATCGGCTCGGTCTATCAGCATTTGACCGCCGATGAGATCAAACCCCTGCTGCCCGCCATCTATCAGGCGGTGGTCGAACCGTCTCCGAGTGGTGAGATGTTCGCCGACGGCATCCGCATCGAGGGACTCCGGGTGATGGCCAGCCACCATATTGCGGAGGGAATCAAGGCCTGCGTGGACTACACGCGCTCACAGAATCCATGGGCCAGCGAGAAGCGGACCGACGAGATCATGAAGATCCTCTGCGCCTATGGCGCCCGCGCGAAATCGATGGTTCCCGAGCTCAAGCGCATCGCCGATACTTTCGCCAAAGGAGAACCGGATTTTCCCAAGCCCAACAGCTTGCAGAAAGCGGCTTCCGTCCGCCAGGCGATCGGTGTGATCGAGGCATCCACCGATAATCCGGAGCTTATCCGGATTCAATAATCCACAGGAGCTGAAGATTCGGGCGAAATCGTTTCCCCGCGAAACATGATGAGAACGCCAATCCCTGCCTCGGTCTATCAGGTCCTGCTTTGCCTCGTGCCCGCCGCCTTGTCCGCGTCCCCGGATTTCTGGGACGAGATCCCGCTTTCCCCAAGCACCACGGTGCCGGGGGAAATCAAGGACAACTATTGGAACGGGGAGTTTCAGCGGATCAACCACGAGGTGTCCCGCGCGGAAAAGACGAAGATGGTCCTTTTCGGGGATTCGATCACCTGGCATTGGTCTTTGGGCGCCGCCACAGGCCTGGAGCTTTGGAACGGGCAATACTCTCCCTACCAGCCCGTCAACATGGGCAACTCGGGAGATATCACTCCGGTGATGCTCTACAGGGTCACACACGGCAATCTGGAGTTCGCCGACGGGCGGCAACCCAAAGTCGCGGTGTTGCTGTGTGGTACTAACAATTTTGTTGTGACACAAAGTGACGGTGGCAGGGAAAAGTGGGATTTGGGAGCCAACTGCCCGCCCGTTGACGTCGCCAACGGCGCAAGGGCCATCGCCCAGGTGTTTCGCCGCCGTTTGCCGAAGACCCGCGTGATCCTGATGGGCATCCTGCCTGTTGCGGACAGAACCAAGTGGGAGAAGTGCCGGCAAGCCAACGCCATCAACGCAGCCGTTGCCTGCAATCCGGATGAAGTGGCCTACATCGATTTGCAGGACAAGTTCCTGTTGCCCGACGGATCGATCAACAAGACGTTGTTCACCGATGGCACCCATTTGACGCTTGAGGGCTACCGGGTCTGGGCTAACAGCATCGAACCGCTCGTTCAAATAGCCATGAAGGAACCGCCTCCGGATCCTGTGAAGATCATGCTCATCGGTGGATCCATCACCGAGGGTCTTGATTCGAGCGGGTCCTACAGGCGTTACCTGGACGGTATGCTGCGACGCAGCGGTCATCTGATCGATCTGGTGGGGAGCCGGAAGAAACACAACGATGACCGGACGGAGCCGGACAACTATCAATACGATGTGGATCACGAGGGCCACTGGGGCAAGGACTCCGCATGGATCGCGGAGAACATGCCGCGGTTGTTAGAGGGCAACGTGCCCGATGTGGCGGTGATCCATTTGGGGACGGAGGACATCGTTGCAAGCAAGGCGGCCGCCGAGGCGCTGACCGAGGGGATCGTCCGGAACATCAACCAGGTGGTCGAAGAGCTTCGATCCAGGAAACCAAGCGTGAAGATCGTGCTTGCGGAAGCCCTTCTGGCGAAGGGCAGGGAGGACGTGGTCAAGCTTCTCAACCGCAGGATTGCCCAATACGTCCATGAACGTTCTTCTCCCCGGCAACCGGTGGTTCTGGCTGACATGCATGATGGGTTCGATGTTTCCCGGGACATGACGGATGTCGGGATGCTCCCCAACGCAAGTGGCGCACGGAAAGTCGCGGAGGCAATCGCCGCTGCGGTCGATCGCCTGCTCGGAGAGACAAAGCACCAATGATCCTCCATGCACGAGCGGCGGATGCAACCGTCAGGCAGTTGGCGCGAAACACAGAAAGCAAATCCCTATGATCGAAAGCAGGATGACAGCGAATACAAAGATGGGAAATTGCCAACGACCTGCAAACAGGGGTCTTGCCGTGGCGTTGACCGCCGGAATGTTTCTGCTCGGTGGCGCTCGTTTGCAGGCGGAGTTGTCACAGGAGCAATTCCGCAAGCCACCGATACAGTCACGGCCCTCCGCCTTCTGGTCGTGGCTCAATGGCAACGTCGATCGCAAGGAAATCACCCGCGAACTTGAGGAGATGAAGGCCAAGGGCATGCGCGGCGGCATCATCTGGGACGTCGGCAGCATTGCGGATCCGAACAAGATCATTCCCGCAGGACCGCAATTCCTGGGCCCCGAGTCGCTCAAGAGCATCCATCACACCATGGATGAAGCGCAACGCCTTGGGCTTGAGCTCGGCATCTTCGCCTCCAGCAGTTGGAATGCGGGCGGTACATGGATCACGCCGGAGGATGGAAGCAAGGCCTTGCTCTGGAGCGAGCTTGCGGTGAACGGGCCCTCCGAATTCTCCGACATCCTTCCTCTCCCCAGGAAAGTTTCTGAATACCACAAAGACGTCGCGGTTTGGGCTGTGCCGGATGAGGTTGATAAAACCATCGCCTCCGCAAACACTCCGGTGCGACTGGACTCCCACCTGGCAGCGGACGGACGGCTGACGTGGTCGGTTCCCAAGGGCGCGTGGCGCATCATGCGTTTTGTGTCCAACAACACCGGGGAATTCCTCAATTGCCCGAGTCCGAACTCGAAGGGCCTGGTCATCGATCACCTGAGCAGCCACGCCACCGACTCGCACTTCAACTACATGTTGGATACGATTTCCAAAGGGCGCGATGGCTTCGGACCCATCAGGATTTTCGAACTCGACAGTTATGAAGTCCATCCGGGCATTGACTGGACGCCTGACTTCATCAAGGCGTTCATCGCCCATCACCATTACGATCCCACGCCGTGGCTGCCCGTGCTCGCAGGCTGGACTGTCGCCAGCAAGGAGTTGAGCGATCGCTTCCAGCATGACTACCTCAAAATGGTCAGCGACCTGATCATCGAAAACCATTTTGTCCGGGCTCGCGAGTTGCTTCACCAGCGAGGGCTCCAGCTACTGGCGGAAGGCGGCCATGGCGGCCATGCGCGCGTCGATCCACTCAAGGCGCTTGGTGCAGCGGATATTCCGATGGGCGAGTTCTGGAACAACCGCAAGAACTGGGTGACCAAGGAGGCTGCCTGCGCGGCCCACATCTATGGCAAAACACTGGTCAACTCCGAGTCCTTCACCGGTTGGCAGAACTGGCAGGACGGCCCGGCGGCTTACAAGCGCCTGTTCGACATCGCCATCTGCGCCGGCCTCAACCAGGTGACCTTCCACACCTTCGCCCACGAACCGCCCGCAGCCGGGCTTCCAGGTAACGCCTACCACGCCGGTGAACATTTCAACGTCAACTCCACTTGGTGGAACCAGGCCGGACCGATGATCGAGGATTTTTCCCGTTGCTGCCATCTGATGCAGCAGGGACTCTTCGTGGCGGATGTTTGCGCATACTATGGGGATGAAGCTCCGAATCTTGTCCCGGCCCGGCGCATCGCTCCGACCATCAAGTCACAATTTGCCGATGACCACTGCGCCCACTGCGGTAAACCCAAACCGGTGAACCTCGATTCGCTCGGCCATGGCTATGACTACGATTATATCAACGAGGAGGTGATCCTCACGCGCATGCAGGCGAAGGATGGCAAACTCACTCTGCCCGACGGCATGAGCTATCGCATGATGGTCCTGCCTGACCGTAAAACCATCTCACCTGCGGCACTCAAACGGATCGGGGAACTCGTTGCTGACGGTGCAACCATCGTCGGCCCGAAACCCGAACGCTCGAACAGCCTGAGCGGATATCCCGATTGTGACCGCGAGGTGAAGGAACTCGCCGCTCGAATCTGGGGCGACTGTGATGGCGACAAGGTGAAGACGCACGCCTATGGCAAAGGCAGGGTGGTCTGCAATCTCCCCTTGAATGAGATCCTCGCCGGCATGGACGTGCCACCGGACTTTGTTCCCGAAAACATCACCGAAAACGAGGACCAGCACATTGACTACATCCACCGGGCCACCGTCGTCGAGGACATCTACTTCGTGTCCAACAGCAGTACGCAACATGCGGTCGTCCAATGCCGCTTCCGTGTGGGTTCGGACAGGATCCCGAGTCTCTGGCACGCCGAAGATGGAACCGTCACTCCATGTGCTGAATATCTAACCGAAAGTGGCTTCACCCGCCTCTCGCTCGACCTTGCGCCCGCGTCCTCCGTGTTCGTCGTCTTCGCGAAGGGCGAGGCCCGCGATCATCTCGTCGAAATCAAACGATCACCCGCTTCACAAACGGATGCCTGGTCGGACGACCGCCCGGAAATGGAGGCGGTAACGATGAACGGATCAAAACTGGAGGCCAAGGTATGGCGGCCTGGTGAGTATCAATTCAAAACCGCAAGCGGTCTCACGGGAAAAATGGTGGTTGATGGTTTGCCAACCGAAGGCTTCGGCCCATGGCGCGTCACCTTCCCGAAAAACCTTGGCGCTCCGGACGAAATCACGATGCATACGCTCACCGACTGGACCCGGTTCACTGATCCCGGCGTGCAATATTTTTCGGGAGCTGCGACCTATCATAACCATTTCACGATTCCCGAAACCAAGGTAGGCGATTACTCCAGCGGGCGCATCCCGGTCATCCTTGATCTCGGAAGCGTGAAGGAAGTCGCCGTGGTGCGCGTGAACGGACAGGAGGTTGGCGAGTTGTGGAAAGAGCCCTACCGCATCGACATCGGAAAATTCATCCGCGCGGAAAACCAGATCGAAATCACCGTCGTCAACACCTGGAACAACCGGCTCGTCGGAGATGCTCGCGGCGTTTCCAATCCAAAGATCACTCGGACCAATCTGGCGGACAAGTTCACTCCCAAATCCCCCTTGTTGTCGTCCGGACTGCTCGGCCCGGTCATGTTGAAATTTCCGGTTACAGCGACCTGTGATCTGAAGTGAATGAATCGCCGTCACCGGCGTCATGGCATTGCATCCCAAGCGTTGGATCTTTCCCGGCCTTGGGCCGCGTGGTTCGGAAAGCATCAGTAGCTTCAGGGTGTCCATCGAGTAGGGCTCTGTGCGGTGAGATTACAGGCGGCGAGTGGCAAACCCTTCTGCCTCGCCAAGGGAATCATGCCGGAGGGAAATCGCGGGGATCCGGTGGCGATTGGGCCGCAATGGAAGGATGGTGGACGCTGGAATCAACGTGTCCGACCCAATCCCGATGCAAAAACCCCTCTTGAAACACTCAAGATGTTTCGCGAAGAAATAGCCATGCGCATTTCGTCAACAGAGGCAAAGCTGCGAGGCTACGACCCGAGCGAAATTGCCCGCATCAAGGTTGCCGAAGAAGGCAACAGGGAAGCTGCCCAGCTCATCGAAACCATACACCAAGTGTTCTCTTCGATTCCGAAACCCTCGATCACACTCCGGGTGGCTCTGGCATTGGACGACGATTGGATCATATCCGAAGAACGCACTGCGGAACTGGCAATGGAAGATGCCGAGGAGGACTGGCGGGCCGTCCCCAAATGGAAGACCGAGGGATACCAGGAGTATTTTACATTTTCAGATCCGCCCGGATGGCGATTCTACCTACCGGCATTCATGTGCCACTACCTTGAAGATTTCCCCGGCTGCGGGTACGACGCCGTGTATTGGGCATGCATTCGCCGTGACAAACTCGTGGCGCTGACCTCCGAAGAGGTCGCTGTGGTGGAACGGTTCGTCACCCTTTGTCACAAATACGAATCCCCTCGTATCGGTGAGACCTGACCACAAAAGGTGCCGCAAATCCTGAGCGAGAGTGGCGGATCCAGTTCCAGAAAAGGGAGAACCTCCGCGCGATCTCAGAAAACCGGCGCAGGATTTGCCATCGCCATCCTTGCGGGTTGACCGTCCGCTGGAAGTCCCATAGCGTCTGTGCCTCCCGTATCAATCCTATGAAAGCACCAATTACCGTCTCCGTCACCGGCGCGGCTGGCCAGATCGGCTACGCCCTCCTTTTCCGCATCGCATCCGGCTTTGTTTTCGGACCCGACCAACCGGTCAATCTCCGCCTGATCGAAATCGAGCCCGGAATGGCCGCCCTCGAAGGCGTGATGATGGAACTCGATGACTGCGCGTTTCCTCTGCTCAACGAAGTGGTCGGAACCTCGGATCTCAACGAAGGCTTCAAGGGCACCAACTGGGCGCTGCTCGTCGGCTCCGTGCCGCGCAAGGCCGGAATGGAACGCGGCGACCTGCTCGGCATCAACGGCAAGATCTTCACCGGCCAGGGCAAGGCCATCGCCCGCAACGCCGCCAAGGACGTGCGCGTGCTCGTCGTAGGAAACCCCTGCAACACCAACGCCCTCATCGCCATGAACAACGCGGACGGCGTGCCGAAGGAACGCTTCTTCGCCATGACCCGCCTCGACGAGAACCGCGCCAAGAGCCAGCTCGCCAAGAAGGCCAGCGTCCACGTTTCCCAAGTGACCAACCTCTGCATCTGGGGCAACCACTCCGCCACCCAGTATCCGGATTTCACCAACGCGAAAATCCAAGGCCGCCCGGTCACCGACGTGATCTCGCATGTCGAGTGGCTCAAGGGTGACTTCATCACCACCGTCCAGCAACGCGGTGCCGCCATCATCAAGGCCCGCGGCGCGTCCTCCGCCGCCTCCGCAGCGAATGCCGCCATGGACTGCGTGCGCAGCCTCATCACCCCGACGCCCGCCGGTGACTGGACCTCCGTCGCTGTTTGTTCGGACGGTTCCTACGGCATCGAAAAAGGCCTCATGGCCTCCATGCCCATCCGCGTTACCGAAAACGGCAAATGGGAAGTCGTGCAAGGCCTGCCGATCGACGCCTTCAGCCAGGGCAAGATCGACGCCACCATCAACGAGCTCAAGGAAGAGCGCGATGCCGTGAAGGACCTGCTCCCCGGTTGATCGAAAACTTCCGGTTCTGATTTCAAGTCCCCGTCACTTCCGAGTGGCGGGGATTTTTTGCATAAGGAAAGGGGACACTCCTGTCCCCGGTGTCGGCCAGAAATTGAAACCACGAATTTCACGAAGGAACTCGAATGATTTCAAATCCAGAAGACTGCGATGCACGTTTGGCAGGTAGGCATGGATGGTTTTTCACATCCCCCACATGCCGCCCTGGGCTGGAAAGCCGGTTCCCTCAGTCCACGAAACTGAAAACTGCTATACGCGCCAGCTTGAAATCGCTGAACTTCAACCCATGAGCAAAGAACGATTCACTGAGCGACAGGCGGATGTAAGCGAGAGCGCCTCCCGCCTCGCCGAAGCCGTTGCCCAGCCGGAAAGCGAACTCATCCGCGATGCCACCATCCAGTGCTTCGAGTTCACCTTTGAACTCGTGTGGAAGACCGTCAAACTCTACCTCGAACGTCAGGGGCACGAATGCGGCGGACCCCGTCCGACCCTGAAAAAGGCCTTTGCCGAGAATCTCATCCCCACCCCTGAGGAAGCCGACCATTGGCTCCAGATGCTCGAAGAGCGTAACCTCACCACCCATGCCTACGACGAGGCGCTCGCCAACCAAATCTACCAGCACATCGTGCGGGACTACTCTTCCCTTCTCGGCGGCATGGCGGATAAGATCCAAACCTTGGAATGGGATTGAACCTGTGAAAACCATCGCCCTACGCGACCAGGATCTCGCCGTGCTTCGCCGCACCTTCCGCCGCTTCCCGTGTGTGCGTGAAGTGCGCCTCTTCGGCTCCCGCGCCACCGGCCATGCCCGCCGCGCCTCGGACATTGATCTCGCCATCTCCGCCCCGGACGCCACCGCCGAACAATGGCTGGAACTCACCGACGCGCTCGACGAAGCCCCCATCATCTATGAATTCGATGTCGTCCGCATCGAACGAGCGCACAATCCACGGCTGATGGAGAAGATCGCCCGCGAAAGCGTGCCCATTTACCCGGAAACCACGCCCGAATGATCAGAGCGCGGGAAAAGTTGCCGCGCCTCGTCTTCGATTTCCACGGTCGTTGACGGGGCATCCACGGTCGTTGGGGATGGCATCCACGGTTGTTGACGCGGCGTCCACGGTTGTTGACGGGGCGTCCACGGTCGTTGACGAGGCATCCACGATTGTTGAGGTGGCAGCCACGGTTGTTTTCCGGTCTTAGGCTTTCCGAACCATTCATATCCGATTCTTCAACCTTTCCGCACCATGCATATCAGATTTCCCAACCTTTCCGAACCGTCCGTCCGGCCTAAGGAGACTCAAGCCCCCTTCCACCACCCCATCCTCCGCCTTCCCCATTGACACCCAATCCTTTCCGCAACTACCCTCACCACGAAAGAAACTTCAGCCCGCCAAAGCATATCGATATGCTGGTGGGATAACAAACACTGTTAGCCAAAATATGAAGAATCAGAAATTTAATGGTTGTATACTGACACTGGCGCTTTCTTGCAGCCTTTGGGCACAAGACAAAGACACAGAGAAGAAGAGCGTTATTGTGGGCGGGCTTGTGGTTAAGCCTGGCGTTGTGGATTTCAAACCCAATACGACAATTTACGCCATGATCATAGCGACTGGTGGCCCAACTGAGATTGGGACGCTCGCAAGAGTTGAACTCCATAGAGGAGGCAAGGTGAGATACCTAAATCTTACACATGAAGATACCAAGAATAAGGAGCTAGCTCAACCAAATGATTCAATAGTAGTAAGAGAAAAATTCTTTCCTGGAAGGTAAGAAAACATCAGTCTAACAGGTCGTGGCGCGCCAACTGGCCATAAGCTATTCAAATTCATTCCATTTTCCTTTTCTTCGCGCCGGTGGGCGCACATCAAACGTTCGCTAAGAAAATGATTCTTCGCATCTTGATCAGCGTCTTACTGATTGCCAGTGGCACCGCGAGGGCTACGACCAGAAAAGTCCCTCTCGTTAACGAGATTGTTTTGCTAGGTCGTCTCATTCAGCTCTATCATGAGCATCAAGGGAAGTATCCTCAATCATGGGAT
>CANBTO010000117.1 GCA_947372405.1 Verrucomicrobiaceae bacterium | reverse complement strand
TGTCTCGCCCGTTGATTCCCAGATACTCATGATCCGGATTTGTGTCTCGGTCCAGTTCCTTGGGTATCAATGCAAGATCGCATTTCGCTGCACCTTGGCTCAACTGTATGAATACTACCGTAAATTCCCGACCTCCGACCATACGGGTTTCACCATCGCCGATTGATGCCATCTCCCAACCGTCCTTCAACGCAAGTTTGAATGATTTCCGCCATGCGTCCTGCCGGTATTTCATTTGCTCCTCCGCAGTCGGCTTTCGTTCAAGAGGTGGCGGTTCAACGGGTTTGCCGAGTTGCTGCAAACTCCGAAATGCCCGTGAGCGGACTGCATACTCAATTTTTGATATTGTGTCACTGGAGTATGACCCAATGTTTTCGGTTTGGTCGCTCAGCAACGAACGTAGCACGGCTTCTGTCTCATCACCTGGGAATTTCCACAACTCGGCGGCCGCGTCGGCGCGTTCCCATTGATCCCCGGATCCCGCCATCTTGAGGAACCTCAGCCGATGCTTCTCCTCCGCTGGCACCGTCAGCAATACGGAACTACCCCCATAATACTTCCGATGAAGTTCACTATCGAACGGAACCTCTTCCTGAACTGAATGAATGATCGGAGATGCCGCCCACTTGCGGCATAAACTCAAAACAGTTTCGCGTTCGGCGATTCTGGCCATGTCCTTGTCGAACAAGTCAGGGAGTTTGGAAAGCGTCATGATGCAGAAGGAAGATTGCCCGCCCGTAGGCACGAGCTTCCCATGCATTCGAATCTCATAGTAGGGATCGGAAAACTGACCACTGCGAGCCTGCTCATCGGTATAGCGATCCTCCCAAACGGATAGAAACACCAGCAGATCCTGGCCGGGTATCTTCCAATTTTCTTCTTGCACTGAAAGGTGCCGATAGCAGAAGGCCAGCTCCTTCCCGGCACCGCCTTTGATGGATTCACTGACCTTCAGAACACAATCCTCATAAATGACGTCTCCCGGCCCTTTCACGCTGGTGATCTCCGCAATCCGGCCTAACACAACGATTTTTGACGAACATGTGAGCCACTCCACGGAGGAGGTTCCGGAAATCTCTGCATACAATGGTGTTGATGCGTGGAATGCCGCGAATAAAGCGACGCTAAATTCAAGCAATCGCCTGACGGGGCCACAAGTCCATGGAATTAAAAGTCTTCTCATGTCTCTTCAGGATTTTGAGGTTCTTTGGTTCTCATGGAGATTTCCGGTCTCCCGGTCGAAACCATCCTGCTAACTTGATCTTGATGCCGCGCGACCAGTTTCGTCGCAATCCAGTCGCTGCTTGTCGTGGAGTGTGTTCCTCGTAGAATCACTGGTCCGCCTTGGGAGCGGCGGGCCTCGAGCTCACGGCGTAGCGGTATTTGGCGATCGCATCGACGATGCCTTTGGCGACTTCGGCCTGATAGGCCTCATTGTCGATGAGGCGCGCCTCGTAGGGGTGGCTCATGAACCCGCCTTCCAGCAGGATCGCCGGATGGCAGACGCCGGAAAGCACGCTGAAGCGCGCGCGCTTGATGCCGCGGTCGAAGGTGTGGTCCTGAAGGCGGCGCAGGATGGAGCCGTGGACGGAGGTGGCCAGCGCGATGTTGGCGGAGTCGTGCTCGTTGCCGGTGCGGGCCTGGTTGTCCGCGGCGACGAGTCCGCGGCCGTAGTGGGACACTCCGGGTGGCGAGAGGGTGAAGGTTTCGATGCCGCGCGCGGGCCGGCTGCCCGAGTTGAAGTGGATGCTGATGAAGACCGCGTTTTCCTCGACGGCGTTGGCGAAATCCACGCGTTCCTGAAGCGAGAGGTAGTCGTTGGACTGGCGGGTCATGAGGACCTTGAATCCCTGTCCCACGAGCAGGTCTTTCACCCGTTGGGCGACCTTGAGGTTGTAGGTGCACTCCATGCCGAGGGAGTTGGTGGCACCGGGGTCCTTGCCGCCGTGGCCGGGATCGAGAATCACCGTGCGGAAGTCCCCCGCGTTTTTGATATAATTCGGCCGGAGCACCGGGTCGATCAGCTTCGCGAGATCCATACGCGAGACGTAGGTCTTGTCGCCATGGGTTTCGATGTTGTTGGAGAAGATGAATTTGACGCCGTTCATCAGGCACTCGTTGCCGCCGACCTTGAGCTTCATTTCCACCTTTGCGTTCTCAAGGACGAGCGAGTCGCCGGAGCGGGTGACCTTGGTGAAGTTGTAGAACTTCTTGATACTCTCCGCCGAAACGTAGTCGCGGCCGTCGAATTTCTCCACTTCCCAGCCGGACACCGTGGCGGCGGAACCCACCGGGCTGGCAACGGTCCATGCGCCCGCGAGCAGCGAGAACGCGAGGCGGGCGATGGAAATCCGGTAGCGGGTGGTCTGGGTTGGGAGCTGCACGGGCTTTAAAGACTCTTAACAAGCGATATCGCCGCTGACAACCGGATTTGTCGGGGGCTTTGATTGCCAAATGTTCCAGACTACCGGGCAGGGCGGATGATTTCCGAAAGCTGGAGTATCGGTCACCTTTCAGCCGTCTGGCGGGTGTCGGCTTGGGTCGAGTGCAGGAGAGCCTGGACTTCGGCTTTGAACGCACGCATTTCCGCAAGCTGTTGCCTGAGCTCGCGGAGCTCCGCCGCCTGGGTCTGGGATTCCTTCAGCAAGAGCGGCACGAGTTGTTCGTAACGCACGCCATCGATGGCACCATCCTCGCCCTGTATGACGAGCTCGGGATAGACCTTCGCGACCTCTTCCGCGACCAGGCCGTAATGGCTGACCCTCCCGGATTCTCCCTGGCAACAGAAAGTAACGGGGCGCAGTAACGCGAGCTTGTCGGTATTCCGTGCCATCGGGGTGGCGTCCGTCGTGGTGCGCGCGGTGGTGGCAGCCATCACTCCGAGCCTGCCGTTGGAGTCCACCACCATGGTCCGGCCGACGAGCACGTTTTGATAGATTCCTGCGAAATATGCCCTTGTCTGCACGCCGTTCCTGCCGATGCGTATGGTCCTGTCGTCCGAAGTCCGGCCGAAGTTTCCGATCTGGATGTTGAATGAGCCGGTATCCTGGTTGCTGCCGGCCTCATATCCGATGGCGATGTTGTCATGACCGGTCGTGCTGTTCCGAAGCGCGCCAACGCCAAGGGCGGTGTTCTGATAGCCGGTAGTGTTATGATAGAGAGAGACGTATCCATGGGCGGTGTTGAAGCGGCCGGTTCTGTTGTCATGGAGTGCCTGGCTGCCGCTGGCGGTGTTGCATGCGCCGGTGGAGTTTGAACAGAGCGCGAGGTTGCCGTTGGCGGTGTTGTGGTCGCCGCTCGTGTTGCGGTAGATCGCGGCATAACCGCTGGCGGTGTTGAAGTCGCCGGATCTGTTGGCATAGAGGGCCAGGCTTCCGCTGGCGGTGTTGCTCCCACCCGTCGTATTGGCGCAAAGCGCGAGGTTGCCGGTGGCGGTGTTGTTGTTTCCATACGTTTCGTTGTAGAGCGCGGCATACCCCAACGCGGTGTTGTTCTGTCCGGGGTAGTTATCGCTGGGCAGATAATGAAGGGCTGTGGTGCCGATGGCGGTGTTGTAGCGGGAATCAGACATCAAGGCCGGGAAGATCTGTGCATGCGCCGCTGTGGCCGACGCGAACACCAGTGCACAAACGCGGAACTGTTGATGGATCGTTGTTTTCATGGCTGCGGAATTCAGGTGGGACTTGTCCTATCGGCACAGTCTAGCATCGATTCCTGCGTTTGTCGGCAGGCATTCGGGCCACGAAAACAAACAGCCCTTCACGCATCGCGCGAAGGGCTGGGCTTGACGGAAACCGCGGGGCTGTCACCGCGCGGCCATCAGATGAACTCGTTGATCAGGTTCTCCAACATTTCCTGGCGGCCGGAAGCGATGACGGGCTCCGCCGAGCTGAGGACGTGCGCGCTGATTTCCTCCAGCGTGACGGCCTTGCTTTCGATCTTCGCACCGATGCCATCATTCCAGGTGGCGTAGCGCTTCGCGACGAATTCGCCGAGGCGGCCGTCCTTGCGGATGGCTGCGGCAGCCTTGAGTCCGCGGGCGAAGGCGTCCATGCCGCCGATGTGGGCGTGGAAGAGATCCTCCGGCTCATGCGACTCGCGGCGGCGCTTGGCATCAAAGTTAAGGCCACCGGTGGTGAATCCGCCCATTTCGAGGACTTTCAGCATGATGGATGATGTCAGATAAAGATCCGTCGGGAACTGGTCGGTGTCCCAGCCGATGAGCTCGTCGCCCTGGTTCGCGTCGATGGAGCCGAGCGCGTTGGCGTCGAGCGCGACGGTGAGCTCGTGCTGCATCGTGTGGCCGGCGAGCGTGGCGTGGTTGGTCTCGATGTTGAGTTTGAAATGCTGGAGCAGATCGTATTGACGGAGGAAATTGAGGCAGGCCGCCGCATCCGAATCATACTGGTGGGTCGAGGGTTCGCGTGGTTTCGGCTCGATGTAAAACTGGCCCTTGAAACCGATCTTCTTCGCGTAATCCACGGCGAGCCAGAGCATGGAGGCGAGGTGGTCGAGCTCGCGCTTCATGTCCGTGTTGAGCAGTGACGAGTATCCCTCACGGCCACCCCAGAAGGTGTAGCCTTCGCCACCCAGCTTGAGCGTGGCGTCCATGGCGGCTTTCACCTGGGCGGCGCCGTAGGCGAAAACCTCCGCGTTCGGGGAGGTGCCGGCACCTTGCGAGTAGCGGGGATGCGAGAACAGGCAGGCCGTTCCCCACAGCAGTTTCTTGTTGTGCGCTTTCTGCAGCCCGAGCAGGTGGTCGCTGACCTTTTCGAGCGCCTCGTTGGATTTGGCGAGGTTGTTCAGCTCGGGAGCGATGTCGCGGTCGTGGAAGCAGTAGTAGTCGATGTCGATTTTGTCCAGGAACTCGAAGAACACGTCGGCGCGTTTGAGCGCGTTGTCGATGCTGTTGGACTGGTCGTCCCATGGAGTGACCGCCGTGGGGCCGCCGAAGGGGTCGGAGAGGCCGTTGCGCATCACGTGCCAGTAGGCTGCGGCGAAGCGCATATGCTCGCGCATCGACTTGCCGTCAACGAGTTCGTCCGGATTGTAGTGCTTGAAGGAAAAGGGGTTTTTCGAGGACGGGCCTTCGTAACGGATTTTCGGAATGTTCGGGAAGTGCGACATGGTGGTGGAATGTGGATTTGGCAGGAATCAACTGTGGATGTCCCCCGCGAGGTGATCGTATTGAACCTGTCGACGCAACTCGTTTTTATGGGTGCGTGGATGGATACGGGCGGGCTCAAATCGGCCACCCGGCGGCGGTCCTCGCCATCAGGGTTGCAATTTTCGAAAAACTACCCTAGTTCCCCTCTTCGAACCACCTCATCCATGACGTCCCTCCGCAACTCCGTCCGACTGCTGGCCTGCGCTGGCGCGCTTCTGCTCGCGAACTGCGCCAACCAGACCCCGACCGCAAAGATCGGTAAGGACGGCAAACCGATCAATCCCTATCCGGCCGGCACCTACGATCATTTCAAGGCGGAGCCAACCTATCCGAAGACCTACGACGTTTGGAAAAACGACGCCCTGCTCGCCACCACCGGTCCGCAGAACTCGCATATCAAAATCAGCCTCGCCACCCAGCGTGGCATGCTCATGAACGGTGACCAGGTTGTGATGGACTATCCGATCTGCTCCGGAACCAAGGAGCGCCCGACACCCACCGGAACCTTCTACATTCTCGAAAAGGTCGTGGACAAACGCTCGAACCGCTACGGCAAGTTCCTCGATGCCAGCGGCGAAGTGGTCAACGGCAATGCGGACGCCGTGCTCGATCCCATGCCCGAAGGAGGGAGTTTTGAAGGTGCGGAGATGCACTACTGGATGCGCCTTACCAACGACGGCGTAGGCCACCACATCGGCCCCGTGCGCCGCTATCCCGCCTCACATGCCTGTGTCCGGGGGCCCAGCAAGGTGATGCCCATTGTTTACTCGAAGGTCAAGGAAGGCACCCGCATCGACATCGAGTGAGGTGGGCTGCGCATGAACCTTTTTGAAATGGAAAAACCCGGGTCTCAACCCGGGTTTTTCCATTAAATTCCATGGTGTGGCAGTGTCATTTTTCCTCCTCCATGAACTTGTCATGACCGGCTTTTTTCATGTCCTTGAGGGAGGCCATGATACCCGCGATCTGATCGGTTTTGCCGTTAAGAAACGCCTCCTCGATCTCGCAGAAGGTAACAAAGACCTTGCCGAGCATTTTGCGGTATTCCGCTGCGGCCTTGGCCTTTTCCGGACCGTCGGGCATCTTGCTTACCAATTCGGGGATTTCCCCCAGCGCCTTGAGCACCGACTGCTGCGCCTCACGGGCTTCCGCCGCGCCTTTCGCCGGATCGGTCTCCTTCTTGATTGCCTTGAGTGCGTCGTTGGTCGCCTTCATCTGTTTGCCCAGCGGCGTATCCTCCTTGTCTCCGGCGGAAACCGGAAGAGCCAGGCACACCGCACATCCTATCAGGATCATTCGAATTTTCATGTGCACGGAATCCAGCACAATCCGTTCCGTTTTGCCACCTGTAAAATGTGGAGGCTCCGTTGGATCACCCATTCGGGATTGCATTGCGGCAGTGCCTGAAAAACGATGCCTGCCAATACCCATAGAACCTCATGACATCCAAAACCTTCATCGCAGTGGACCTTGGTGCCGGAAGCGGCCGCGTGATCGCAGCCAACACGCATCACTCGAAAATCGAACTCGAAGAAATCCATCGTTTCGACAATCCGGGCACCGACCTGCCCGGCGGCTCGTTCTGGAACATCATCGGTCTCTACCGCGAGATCCTCGAAGGCCTGCGCCTCGCCGTGGAGAAACATGGCGACACCATCGTTTCCATCGGCATCGACACCTGGGGCTGCGACTACGGATTTCTGGGACCGGACGGCGGGCTGTTGGGAATGCCGCACCAATACCGCGACCCGCGTTTCGAAGGCATGGCGGAAGTGATGCACGGCCTGATGAGCGAGGCGGAGATCTACTCGCACACCGGTATCAAGACGAATTTCTATAACAGCTCGCTGCACCTGCTGGCCGAGGCACGGAAGAAGAATCCCGCGCTGATGGAAGCGGAATGCCTGCTTTTCACACCGGACCTGCTCGCCTACTGGCTGACAGGCCGCAAGGCCGTCGAACGCACCGTTGCATCCACGTCCCAACTTCTCAACCCCCGCACCGGAGACTGGGCATGGCAGGTGATCGACGCGCTGGGGCTTCCACGCAAGGTGTTCGGGGAGGTCGTCGCCCCCGGCACGGTGTTGGGTCCGGTGCGTGACGAAGTGGCCGCGATTATCGGCAAGGCCGGGATTCCGGTGGTCGCCACCGCCTGCCACGACACGGCTTCCGCGGTGGCGGGCATCCCGATGACAGGCACTGGCAACCTATGGCTTTCATCGGGCACATGGTCGATCATGGGCATCGAATCCGACGAGGCGATCACTTCAGAAGCGGCGTTGAAACACGGCTTCTGCAACGAACTCGGCGTGAACGGCAGCGTGCGCGTCCTGAAGAACATCGCTGGTCTCTGGCTGATCCAGAAGTGTCGGCACCAGTGGAAACTTGAAGGAAAAGCCTACGACTACGCGACCATGGCCGCCATGGCCGAGGAGGCCGATCCATTCACTGCCTTCATCGATCCGGACGACGCGTCCTTTGCCAGTCCCGGCGGCATGCCCGCGAAAATTCAGGCATGGTGCGAAAAAACCGGCCAGTGCGTCCCACAAACACCCGGTGCGATCCTGCGCGTGGCCACTGAATCGCTGGCGCTGAAATACCGCATCGTTTTCGAAAGCTTCAAATCCCTCACCGGGCTGGATTTCACGCGCCTCCATGCGGGTGGCGGCGGCATCCAGAACGAGACGCTGAACCGGGCGACCGCCAACGCCCTCGGCATCGACGTGGTCGCCGGCCCGGTGGAGGCCACTTCCTGCGGCAACGTCATCACCCAGATGATCGGCACCGGCCATCTGACTGACCTTCAGGCGGGCCGCGACCTGATCCGCCGCTCTTTCGATTTCCGGATTTTCGAACCCGCGGACAAGGCCGACTGGGATGCGGCCTATGCCAGGTTCAAGAAACTGCTGCCGACAGAGGAAAGTTGAATCGAAACAACTGGTTTCCTGTCGCTTGAATGGATGTTCATTTGTGTGACGGATGACATCATCAGGTGCCGACTCCCGACAACCGGTCAGATTGGGCCGACGGATGGGGACGACGATGAAACAAGTTGGGCGTTATTTCGCCGCTAAATAGGTTGAAGGATATTCGGGATTTACTTGACCGGGTGGCAGGCCGCAGAATGGCCGCACACCAATGATGTGCGATCGGCTGTTCACGCGCCGTTTTTCGGCCTTCAGTGCGGCGATTGGCTCATTCGGCGGCCTTCAACCCACAGCAACCCATGAATGTTACTTTCGACATCACCCGCGTCGCCGGGCAACTCGCCAAAGTCAAATTCCGCGTCGGACGCCAAATCGTGGAACCTTACTCCACCGCACCGTGGTGTGACAAACCGGAGGCAAAAAAACTCATCCCCCTTTTGCGCGAGCTGCGGGGAGATTTCTTTTGTGCGCCCTTCGGCGCCGGGCCAGCATGGAATGGCGAGGCGCATCCGCCCCACGGCGAGTCCGCCAATGGCACTTGGAAGGTGAAATCATCCGAACCCGGACGCCTTGTCGCCACGCTGCAGACACGCGTCCGGCCTGGCAAGATCACCAAGATCATCGAAGCCCGCGAAGGCGAGACTAATCTTTACCAGACCCACCTGCTGGAGGGTTTCCAAGGTGGGATGTGTCTGGGACACCACGCCATGCTCGACTTCACCCGCAACGGACCTGGCATCATTTCCACGAGCAAACTGCGTCTCGCTCAGATCCTTCCGGCCCCGTTTGAAAACCCCGTCGAAGGCGGCTACAGCTCGCTCAAGGAAGGTGCGTGGTTCCGCAAGCTCGACAGCGTGCCCATGGCCAATGGCGGGAAGACCGATCTCACCCGCTACCCCGCCCGCGAGGGCTTCGAGGACCTCGTGATGCTGCACCACAAGGATGCCGACGATTTCGCCTGGACGGCCGTGGTTTTCGCTAACAAAAAGTTCGTCTGGTTCTCCTTGAAGAACCCCGCGTATCTCGCCTCGACCGTGCTGTGGCACTCGAACGGCGGGCGCCACTACGCTCCATGGAACGGACGCCATCGCGGCGTGCTCGGTATCGAGGACGTCACCGCCTATTTCCACCTCGGTCTCGCCGCCTCGCTGGCGGACAACCCATGGAAGGAAAAGGGCATACCCACATCGCACGCCCTCACCCGGAGCAAGATCACCCGCATCCCCTACATCATGGGCGTCGCCCCTCTGACCGCCGGTTTCGATGTCGTCAGCAGCATCCAGCGCACGGCCTCCGGAATCCGCCTCCAATCCGCCAGCGGCGCGCACATCGATCACGCCGTCGATACCGCTTTCCTCAAATAGACGCAGTCCTAACAATGAGCACCACCATGAAAAAATACACCGACTTCCTCCAAAACATTCGCGGCAAAATCCTGCTAGGCTGCGACGGCTTCGTCGATGAGACCTACGAGATCGTCGAAGTCAGGAAGAGCCAGTCCGAGTTCACGCCGATGAAAAAACTCAAACAGTTCGGCGAACTGTTAGTCGAGCGTGCGGACGGCGGGGTGGGCGTCGAACTCGTGCCAAAACGCCGTTGCGAGGGCGGGTTCGCCATCAACACGGGCCGGGTGGCCGCATGTCTGGGCCTGATGCCCCGTTTGCCCGGTCTTTACGGCAGCCCGACCATCGATCCGGCTTACGAGCAATTCAAGGACATCTGCGAGCTGGCTTCCCTCGGCGACCCTGCGCTGACGATTGCTTTGGAGTTCAGCGACGGAAAGGTTCTGATGAGCAATCTCGAGGCGGTCTCCAGCCTGACCTGGGCGGACTTTGAAAAGCACTTCGGAGCGGAGAAGCTCAAGGAGATGTTCACTGGCGTCGATATCCTGGGACTTGGCTATTGGTCGCTTACCTCGAACTTTGATGATCTCCTCAATGGCTTCATGAAACAGTATGAAACCATCACGCCGCCGCGCCGGATGTTCTTCGACTTCGCCGACATCAAGAAAAAATCCAGCGAGAGCTTCATCAAGAGTCTGGAGTTGATCAAATCCTTCAGCAGCAGGATCCCCATGACGTTCAGCCTGAACGAACATGAGGTGTTGGAATTGTTTTCAAGGATCGGAGTCGAGCGCCCGGAACTGACACCGGCGGCGATCGCCTCAGCCCTGGCCGTCGCCCGTGAAAAAATCGGCTTCGACGAACTGATTGTCCACACGCCGGAATTTGCAGCCGCATCCAGCGCTGCGGAAGGTGAGGCATTCGCCCTTCAGGAGCGCCAAACGAATGTCATCCGCCTGGCAGGCGCCGGTGACAGCTTCAATGGCGGCTACCTCTGCGCGTCACTGGGGGATTTGCCACTCAAGGAACGTCTCGTCGTCGCCAATGCGGTGACCGCCTTCTTCGTCACCCACGCCACCCCGCCCAACAAAGAGGAACTCATCGCCCAGATCGAAAAAGCCTCGGACAAGTGACGGCAAGTGCCGGGTTTGTGGCCTGGATTTTTCCAAGGTGTTGGACAAATATCCGGCACCCTTTGCTTTCACCGTTCACGCCATAGGCGTGATGTTTTCAGACTGGCTCATTTTGATTTCGTCTTTGTCGGGTCAGACTGATGCCAGGTTCAAAACCTGCTCTGAACCCGGACACTAAAAAACCTCCGCGCCGGAAGGGAGCGGAGGCTTTTCATAAAGCTTGAAACCTCAGTTCGTCACACGCATCGGCATGAGCACGTAGAGGAAGGTGCCCTCGATGCGCAGCACGCCGGGGCTCATTTCGTCGATCAGGTCGAGATAGACGTCATTGCTGTCGAGCGCGCGGAGCGGAGCCTGGAGGAACTCGGGGTTGAAGGCGATCTGCATCGGCGGACCCTGATAGATCACGTCCATCGACTCCTGGGCTTCACCGACATCCGGCGAGTTGGCGGTGACCTCGATGCGGTTCTCGCTGAAAACGAGTTTCACCGAGTTCGACTTGTCGGACGAGAGCAGCGAGACGCGGCGCACGGTTTCCAACAGCGCCTCGCGGCCGATGATGACGCGCTCGTTGCTGTCACCCGGGATGACCTGGCGGTAGTTCGGATAGTTGCC
>CANBTO010000116.1 GCA_947372405.1 Verrucomicrobiaceae bacterium | reverse complement strand
AATAAACCAGAGAAAGCAGGATGATGGTGCGGTATTTTCCAAGGAGGGCGTCCGACAGAACAGCTCCAAGGAAGGGAGTGAAATAGACCGCCGAGTTGAAAAGATGGACACGCTCGGTGGCCTCCGCCTCGTTCAGGATGCCGGCGCCGTGGCCGTCCATGAGGTGGAGATACTGCACCATGAATACGGCGAGCACCGCCTTCATGCCATAGAACGAGAACCTCTCCGCGGCCTCGTTGCCGATAATGTGCGGTACTCCCGGAGGCATGCCTTCGAGATCGGCGGGCGAGGTGCGGAATGACATGTTCTTGTTTGTTAGGGTTTCTTCGAGACTTCCCACAGGATGTTTTCCATTTCGACCACGACACCAGCCCAGGAAAGGGCCTCCGCGGTTTTCCTGGCACCAATGGAGATCGTCCTCCTCAAGGGACGGTCCAGCATCGAGCACGATGCCGCGAGGAACGAATCCACATCGCCTTTCGGCACCTTGAGCAGGTTGCCGCCGTGCACTCCGTGCCATGCAGCGGCGGCATCGTCGTATGCTACGGCGGCCAGACCGCTGGCCATGCCTTCCAGCAGGACGTTGCCGAAGGTTTCCGTCTCGCTGGGAAAAAGCAGGATGTCCGCGGAGGCGTAACAAGCCGCCAGATCCTCGCCCCTGCGATAACCGGTGAAACGCACGCCGGCATTCGCCGCCTCAAGCGCCGCGCGGGCCGGGCCATCGCCGATCACGACGCATACCAGGCCCGGGTGGAGCGGCCGCATGTGGTCGAAGGCGCGGATGGCGAGTTCGATGTTCTTTTCCGGCGAGACGCGGCCTACGACGGCCACCACCGGGGTCTCCGGTCCGGCACCCCATTCGGCACGGATGGTTTCACTGCGTTTGGCCGGATCAAAAAGCACGGTGTCCACGCCGCGTCCCAACACTCCCACGCTCGAAAAGCCCGCCTGCACCAGCTTGTCGCGCGCGTCAGGCGAGGGCACCAGTGTGCGTGCGAGCCGGCTGTGAAACCATTTCTGATAGATCCAGACCTTCTCGGCGAAACGCGGCATGCCATAGCGGTGCAGGTATTCGCGGAAATTCGTGTGAAACCCACCAACCACCGGGATGCCGAGACCTCTCGCCGCGGCGACCGCCGAGTATCCCAGCGGTGATTCGATGGCGACGTAAACGACATCCGGCCGTTGTTTCCGCCAGCGGCGTCTGAACTGGCCGGGCCATGGCGCGCCCACGCGGATCTCCCAGTAGCCGGGCAGCGGCCACCACGGCACCCACTCGCCACCCTCGTCCTCGGCGAGGCCGGAACGGATCACCTCCACGTGGTGGCCCCGCGCGCGCAGACCGGAGCAGAGGCGGCCAAGCGAAAGAGCCACGCCGTTGACGTCCGGCACGTAGGTGTCCGTCACCACTTCGATCCAAAGCGGCTTGTCATCGGTGTCGGGACTTCCGGTGGACATGGTTTGTTAGATCAACGCGCGGTTTCCACCCAGAGTTTCTTCAGTTTCGAAACCGCTTTCAGGTGCCAGGCCCTGCGATCTCCGGCGGCGGCGTCCGATGTCAGGATGCGGGCCACCTTGAGCGCGGTGGTGAATTCTCCCGTCTCCGGATTCAGATACCTCGGATAACGGACAAGCGCGCCGCATGCCAACTCCTCCAGCGTAAGCCGGCGGCCCCGGCGCGGACATGGCAGCCGGTCCGTCGTCAGCCCCCAACCGGCGTAGAACGGTATGCCGTAAGTCACCACCGGCACCTTGCGGATCAGCGCCTCGAAACCCACGGTGGAGGTCATCGTGTGGACCTCGTCGCAGAGATCGAGCCAGTCCAGCACGTTGCCCTCGGTCACCGCGAGATCGCAGGTCTCCGCGTATCCCTCCGGCATGACGTGGCCGTGCCGGGTGCCGGCGACGAGATCCGGGTGGGCCTTGAACAACAGGAACGCGTCCGGCTCCATCTCCCGCACGCGCCGCAGCAACTCGAGGTTGGTTTTCAAATCCGGACTGCCGAACTCGATCGAGGCGTCCGCCTCCACCTGCCCCGGCACCAGGATCACCTTGCGGCCGCGGACCATGCCGGGGTCCAGCCGGACCGGGCTGCCTGTTAGATTGTATTTGGTGAGACGTTTCTCGCGCAGCACCTCGATCAACAACACCGCCTCGCGGAGCTCCTCCAGAGAAAATCCCGCTTTGAGTATCTTCTCCAGATCGGACGGGCGTTCGCCATCGAAGTAGATGCCATTCTCATCGAGCACCCACGAGTATGGGAAGTTGAACGCGGCGCCGAGGCCTTTGGAGCGGATGAACCCATCCTCCACCCTTGCAGCCCGGCTCTGATAGCTGGCGGGGATTTCCGGCCGACGGCCCCACACCAGCACCCGCGCGCCTTCGTGGCCGGGAATCTTCTCCACATCCTCCATCGCGCCGACCTGCAGCAGCGTGCCTGCCGGACTTCGCAGGTAATCGGGCACGATCCGGCGTTTCCACGGCGAGAAGCCGACACTCACGGTGAGCCCGCGGTTCCTGCGGAACATCTCCTTCTGAAGGGCGATGTGATCGAGGATTGCGCCAAGTCCGCAGGGTTCCCTGGTGTCCGGATCGAAGTAATGGCAGTAGCGGAGGTACGCCATCCCGAACAAGGTTGTTAGATCGAGCGCGCATCCACGGGAAACGGCTGCCCTGCGGTCGTCCGTCAATCCCCAACCCGCGAAAAACGGCCGGCCGAAGGTGACGACCTTCCGGCCGTGGACCAGCGCCTCCATGCCCATCAGCGAGCTTCCGACCATCACCGTGTGGCAGAATGCGAAACATTGCGCAGGCGAGAGATCAGGCGAAAGGAAACGGATGCGCGGATCAGCTAACAGCTTCTTCGAGAAGCAGGTCTTCTTCGAACGGAAGAAATGGTCCGGATGCCCTCGCAGATAGATCGGGACGCCTTCGTGTTCTTCGAACGCGGCGCGCAGCATGCGGTCGAAATCGCCTTCGGCCAACCCGCCGTGTCGAATCGCCATGTCTCCGCGCGTTTGATCGACGACAAGGATTCCCTGCTTCGGCAGTGGCACGTCCGCGTATTCGCCGGGAAACCAATTGTACTTCGAGGCTCCGGTTTCACGGAAACGGCGCATCAAGGCGGCGGGGTCCTCATTGTCCAAAAGCTCGGTGCGCATCCACCCGCATGGCTGGCCGGAGTGAAGCGCCTCCAACAGGTCCGATCTGCCGGTGGCGTCGTAATGAATGCCCTGCGAATCCGCGATCAGGCCATACACCGCAGTCCCCGCACCCGGGCGGATGGAACGGACGAACGCATCCTCCATCAGCAGCAGCCTGCCACCCTGCGCTGCTGCCTTGAGCGCCGCGCGTCCGCTGGGCCGCATGCCCCAACCCACCCGTACCGGCGTCCGCTGCGGGTCCTGATGGAGCAGGAATGACGGCAGCAAGGGGTGTCGCAGCACTTTCCGATAGATCCACGCCGCTTCACCCTGATGCATCTTCATCCGCCCCGAGCTTCCCCGGCCATCCCTCGCGTTGTCAACCCTCATGCGCCCGTGGAAGGCGTGCCGGCGTGCTTGAGACCGATCCATCCCGCGAGCTTGTCGAAATGGCGTTCCCACGATGGCGGGCGGAAATTCACCAGCCTTTCCTTCTGCTCCTTCCTTGCGAGGGAACCTCTAGCCGCGTATTCGAGGACCCTCGCCGCCCAACCGTTGCCATCGAGCGGCGAAAGGAGCTCCGGAATCCCCTGCCCTGCCTCGCGGAACGGCGGAATGTCCGATCCGATTACCGGCACTCCCAGCGCCAGCGCCTCCACCATGGGCATGCCCCAGCCTTCCACGAATGACGGGAAAAGCATGGCCCGCGCACCTCTCAGCAGCGGCCAGAGCTCGTCATCGAGCACTCCGTTCATCTCGCGGACATGGCCGCGCAGCGACTCACAGCGGTCCAAATGACGGAACACCGATTCGTTGTCCCAACCCCGCCGACCGACGAGGATGAGTTCCGGAATTTCATCCGGACGCATGGTTTCGACAAAATGACGCCAGAGATGAAGCAGCAGGCCGTGGTTCTTGCGCGGTTCGATCGTGCCCAGCATCACGAAATAAGGACGCTTGGCAACGAAGGGCGGCTGTTGATAGCGGGCATGATCCAGCAAGCCCTCGTCCACTCCGATCGGAATGACCTCCACCGGCACCTCGGCTCCGCCCAGCACCTGCCTCCAATGCTCCAGTCTGCGGGCGGTGTATTCGGAGTTCACCACCAGGTGCGTCGCATGGCGGAAGGCGTTCCTGAGCCGCAGCAGGTGTTTGGCACCTTCATGCTCGCGGCAGTATTCGGGATAATCGCAGGGGATCGTGTCGTGGATGAACAAAACGCGTTTGAGGTTCTCCTGTTTTGCCAGTGCCGCCATGTAGGCCGTGCGACCGAGCATCGAGTGGGAAATCCCGAAAAAGCACCCCCCGTTCCGCCTCGCCCGCCACTTGGCGTCCACCCGGTAGGCTCCTTCTCCGGCGGACGGGTCCAAAAGGTCGAGATCATGCTTGTCACGTAGATCATGGAGACGCTCCGCCCCATGGATCGCCGCCAGACCGGCACGCCTTGCGCGCCATTTCGCAGCGACCCTCAATCGCTGCGCGGTGTCACGGAACGGGCTGAGTTGTTTGGCGGTGAAACCTTCGGCCTCCCCGCGCCAGATCGCCTCCAACCGGTCCGCGAAGGCATCCCCGAGGCGGCTGTCGATCATGGAGAACCCCGCCACTCCGTTCACCAGGTAGTCCACTGGGCCGAGTGAGCGCAGCCACTGGAGGTAGGCGAGATCCACGCGATCAATGCCGCTCGGCCCCTGTGAGGTGGCTCGTTTGCACAATCTTGTGATATCAAAATACCTCATGTCGGTGCGGGGAGCCAAATCCAAGCCTAAATCAACCATCAATCCAAGCTCATTCCGCGATTCCTACCACGTTTGGATCAGGGAATTTTCCAATCCCGCTTGATCGACACCTTGACGGTGCCCTGGCCGCGCTCGAAAGCACCGCCCTGGCCGCCGGACTTGAAGCTCTGGATGGTGTCGAGTTCCTCCTTGAGGATGACCGGATGGATGAGCGAGAGCCAGATTTTGCCGGACTGGATGGTGACGTCCTCGTCCGTTTCATTGCCGTTGAAATCCGGAAACGCCTTGCGCGTGTAATCGCCGGAAACGGAAAACACGCCGCACGGGTGGCCGCCGACGGCCTCGATGGATTCCAGCTTCAGCTTGAACGATCCCTTGGCTTTCCCTGCGAGCAGCATGGGCAGGGAATCCCCGCTGATGACCAGCTCCTCGCCGATTTTCACGCGGCGTTTCGAAAACCAGAGCGTGCGCGGGGCGAGCGCGTTTTCTATCAGAAGTTCGTCGAACACCGGGGTGAGCGTTTTCGAAAGGACCGCGGCGCGGAAGCCGTCGCTGTCATCGGACCTCCAGGACTTGCCGTTCTTGCGGAAGGTGACCGGCTTGGTCGAGGGAGCCACCTGTTCCAACGGATTGGCCGTTTGCTGCGCCGCCGCGTTGGCGTCACCGGCCAAGGGAAGCGAGAAGCTCGACTGCTCCAGCGTGTAGCGCACCTCGCCGACCGAGCGCTCCAGTTTGAAGATGTTGACCTCGGTGCCCTTCACCGTATCGGAGCGCTTGCTGATGGCGGACGACTGATAGAACCTGCCTGACAGTTCGCGGTGGCGGGTGGTCCTGACTTCGAGACTTTTGGGAAAGGCGAGGTCCTTGCGGAAGACGACGCCATCCGCATTCTGGTCCACAAGCTTCTGGAGCTCGGGGTCGATTTTCTTTGGATCATCGGATCCGGTTTTGGCGGCGATCTGTTCCCGCACCGCCGAGGACGCCTTGTCGGCAAGGTTCTTGGCCTTGTCGCAGGAAGCGGTGGCGAGGGCGATCAGGCAGATCGCTGCGTGGCGAGGGTTCATGATGTTAGATCTGTCCGCAGCAATCGAGTTTCTGGTTCATCTCGATCGCCGGGTTCCGCTCACTGGATTCGCCGACGATGATCGCGGGCACTCCGGCGACGGTCTTGTGGGGCGGCACGTCGTTGAGCACCACGCTGCCTGCACCGACCTTGGCGCCGGTGCCGATTTCCACACGTCCAAGGATCTTGGCACCCGCGCCGAGGAGAACGCCGGAGCGGATGATCGGATGGCGGTCCCCGGTGTCCTTGCCGGTTCCACCGAGCGTGACCTCATGGAGAATCGAGACATCATCCTCGATGATCGCCGTTTCCCCGACCACAAAGGAGGTGGCGTGGTCCAACAGGATGCCGCAGCCGATGCGCGCCGCAGGGTGGATGTCCACGGCGAAGGCCTCGCTGGAGACGCTTTGCAGATAAAGTGCCAGCCAGCGCCGGCCGTCCTGCCAGAGCTGGTGGGAAACCCGGTAGGTGGTGAGGGCAAGGAAACCTTTAAAAAACAGCAGGGGCTCCAGTTGCGAAAAGCAGGCGGGATCCCGCTCATACATCGCCAGCAGGTCCCGCACCGCGCTGTGAACGATGAGCGGGTTCTCCCTGAACACCCCCGTCAGCAGTGGTTCGAGGGTTTTGCGCGGCATGTCCTCACGGGCAAGCCTGCGGGCCAGTCGGGCACCGAGCGCCTCGGCCATGTCATGCTTGGATAGGATCACGTCGTCCACCAGATGCAGCAGTGACGGCTCTTCGGATGCGACGCGGCTTGCCTCGACACGGAGGGTTTCCCACACGTTGCGGATGTCGCCGATTTTGCCAGCGCACACCTTGTCGGCATTCTTACTCGCCGGAAGCGTTCCGGTCTGTTGGGATTCATTCATGAAAATTTCTCAGAAATTGGAGTATGCCTGCCGGGCGCTCGCCCAGCTCGCGAAGCGCCATGACGGGCGAACTCTTACACGCCTTGATGACTTAGCGCAACGGGAAGCCGTCTCGGGAAATTTTCTCGTGCAGATTCTCAACGATCTGAGACGCGCGGGACTCATCGACAGCCGCCGCGGCCAAGCCGGAGGCTATTTGCTGGCACGCGCTCCCGGGTCCATCACCCTGCGACAGGTGGTGGACGCCGTGGATCCTTCTTTACTCCAATGTTCCGTGGCGCGCGAAGGGGAATCCGGCCAAGCCGTGCGCCATGCATGGGATCAGGTTTCCACCGCCCTTCACGAGGCTCTGGAGAAGATCACGCTTGAAAGCATCGCCAGCAATCCCGGCGGAGCGATGTTCTATATATGAACGTCCACGTGCGGGTTGAGCAAATCAGTCAGGAAATCTAAAATATTTCGCTGGCTGTATGAAGTGGTTTTGTGTAAACCACTTGCGTTGATCGACTCACCCTGACCATGCCATCCCCCACCGAACACACCCACCACATCAAGATCCGTTCGACGCAGTTGGAAATGCCGTCATCGGGACTTGCCGGACGCACGGAGGATTACGACCGCAAGCTCAAGGACACCCAGGAGGAGTTGGAACGCATCCAGCAGCAGCGCGAGGAGCTGGCACGCAAGAAACTCGAGCTGGAGGAACTGACCGGACGCAAGCGCACCTTTGTTTCGCAGCAGGTCGAGCTAACGGAAAAGCTGACCTCCGCACTCACGCTCATCGACCGCGAACTGTTCGAAATGCGAAACGATGCGGACGACCTCGAACAATGTCGCGCTTGTTTCGCCTCACATCTGGACAAGATCCAGAAATTCAATCCCGAGAACTGGAACCGGGACAATCTTTCCGAAAAACTCGAACGCGCAAGCGTCACCCTCGATCTGGCCACCGACGAGTATGACCAGGCGGCGGCCCATTTCGAAGGAACCCGCAGTGGTGCGATCTTCGGCCGCGCCTCGAAACGGGGACGCGCCAACAGCCGGAATCAAGCCTCAGGAGAATTCATGAGCAATCTCCGCAACGGCTTCGCCTTCAACCTGCCCATCCTGGTGCTGGGCGGGCTGGCACTGGTCGTCTACCTGCTGAAGTAAACGGATCCGAACCGCCATGGGCCGCAACAGCTTATTCAAGGAAGATCTTGAACTGGACCAGCTCCGGGAAACCGAACAACGGCTGATGGAACGGGAACGGGAATTTGCCGAGAGCCGCCAGCGCATCGCGCAGGAGCGGATCGAGCGCGAAAGCATGATGCCGCCGCTCGACGAGATCCAGGCGCGCATCCAGAGAAAACAGCACGAACAGATTGTTTCACGCGGCGAGGTGGCCAACGTCCGCCGCGATCAGAACCGCAGCCTGTTGCTGCTGATCCTGCTCATCACGGCCACCTGCACCCTCGTCTGGTGGGGGCTAAAACTGATGCAGGGCGGCTGACGCGGCACTTGGAGGATCAGGCGTTGAGCACACCGTTGCATTCCCGGTTCCGAGCCCTGAGCTTGGCGTCGAGTTCCGGCCACTGCTCGCGGCTCACGATGTAGCCCACACATTCGCTGTCGCCACAGCGGCAGGGATGATCCTCATAACAATCAACATCGAATCCGTAATCGAAAGTGAGTTCCTCGCCGGGATTGATGTCGCGCAACGAGTAGATGTAGATCCTGCGACCATCAACCTGGGCCTCGCAGTTCGGCGCGCAGGAGTGGTTGATCAGCCGCGCCGTATTCCATGGCACGTTGCCATCGAGGTCATAGTTCTTCGTGAGTGTGAAAATGTAAACCGCGGCGTCTCCGGTCTTGAGCGACTTCTCGTGCTGCGAAAGCCCGCGGCGCTCGCTCTCCTTCTTGTCGATCAGCTCTCCCACGTATTCGATGATCTGGGTTTCCTGGGGAATAAATGTCGTCGCATACACCCCGCGACCATGGATCTCCGAGCCTCTCACCTCGCACCATTTGCTTTGACCGCGTTTCCAGAGCTCCACCAGCTTGCGGTGCAGGATCTTCTCCTGCGGGACTGATTTTTTCTTCGATGCCATGATTTTCCTTCAGCGAGCTTCTTCTTTTTTCACAGGTGGCAGTTCCAGATCCTGAGGCAGCGTGATGAACAGTCCGCGCAGGTCCGCGGTTGTGATTCCAGCTCCGTCAATGAAAGTCCAGTCGTTCCTGCCCTTGTCGGAAACCGCCACCTGATAGCTGGTGCTGTCGATCACCAGAGGCTTCGGGTTACCCTCACGCATGATGCGAAACTTGGTCAAGGTGGGAACCAGCACCAGCCACTTGGTGTAAACCAGTTTCACGGATTCGACGCCGTTTTCCTTCACCTTCATCATGCCGGGAGCCACCTGGTAGGTCCGCGGCTGGCCCTGAGGCTGAGGCTTGCATGAAAGCATGCTGATGCCCTGTTGCACCATCTGCGCGGCCACACCGGCGAGCTGCTTCTTCAACTCATCCATTCCTCCCATGCGGTTCGCGGTGCGCTCCTTCCACATCGGGTTCATCCGGTCCACCGCCACCTGGTAGCGGCCGAGCACCACCTCGTCGCCAAGTTTCGCGACAGCCGCCACGGCCGAAGCGACCACTTCAGGCGGCACCGGTTCCGCTATCACCTGGGCTTCGGACACTGAGCTCTGGCCGGCAGGAGTCTGCTGGGCCCCGGCAAATCCACATGCCATCATCATCACGGCGAACATGGAGAGCAACAACGTCGGTTTCACGCGGCAATGGATGCCTTCGCGAAATGCCCCCGTCAAGCTTGGCGAGCGATGGCAATGATGAAGTCTTCAACATGCAAGCGCTTCACGGAAAACACGCCGTCTCAACTCTCCGTTAAATCCGCTTGGAATCCGCGGGCGCTTTGCGTAATGCTGCCCTCCCCATGGCGAAACAGGCACTCGGAAAAGGACTCGGAGCACTCATCAGGAAAAGCACGCCTGCTCCTGTTCCGGATGCGTTGGTCACTGCCGAGGATTTCAAACGCGTGCGCGACGTGCCGCTCGACATGGTGGTTCCAAGTCCCTTGCAGCCTCGCACGCAGTTCATCGAGTCTCCGCTCGACGACCTGATGGAGTCCATCCGCCAGCACGGCATCATCCAGCCCCTCATCGTCCGCGCGGTGAACGGCAAGCTCGAACTCATCGCCGGCGAGCGTCGCTGGCGTGCCTCCGGCAAACTCGGCCTCGCCACCGTGCCGGTCATCGAACGCGAGGCGTCAGACCGCGACGTGCTCGAGATGGCGCTCATCGAAAACCTCCAGCGCGAGGACCTCAACCCGATGGAAGAAGCCGCGGGTTATGTCCGCCTCGCCAGGGAGTTTTCGCTCAAGCAGGATGAAATCGCCGGCCGCGTCGGCAAGTCGCGCGCCAGCGTCGCCAACGCCATGCGTCTGCTTGACCTGCATTCGGACGTGCAACTTCTCGTCGCCAAGGGCCAACTCACCGTCGGCCATGCCAAGGCCATCCTTTCCATCAAGAATCAGGACACCCAGCTTCTCGCCTCGGATCAGATCATCCGCCGCCAACTCACCGTCCGCGCCGCAGAGAAACTCGCCCAGACTTTCCTCGAAGGTTCCTCGGACAAATCCGGCGATGCGAAAAAATCCGCTGCAACCCGCGAGGTGGACGTCCAGATCCGCGCCATCACCAACCGCCTCCGCGAGCACCTCGCCACCCATGTGGCCATCCAACACGCCGCGAAAAAAGGCCGTATCGAGATCGAATACTACGGCGACGACGACCTCCAGCGCCTGCTCGACCTCATCGGCATCGGCGCTTCGGAGTGACGGCGCATTGAAATCCCAACCCGCACGCCAGCGGGTATCTCTTGCCCCGGCGTCCGCCAGAAGCTAGTTAGCAACATCAAACGACGCTCCTTCAGCTTCCTCCTCGCCCGGCGGTATCTCAATCCCCGCCGTGCGGTGCTGTCCTCGTTCACGCTGATATCACTCATCGGCGTGATGCTCGGCGTGCTGGTCCTGGTGGTGGTCATGGCCGTTTACGCCGGACTCGAGCGCCAGGTCAAAGGCCGCATCCTCGGCTTCACGCCACACATCCTGCTGCGCCACCAGATCGCCGGATTCGGCGAAACCCCGCCGCTCGACGACTGGAAGGAAGCGGCCGCCAAGGCGAAATCCCTGCCACGCGTCCAGTCCGCCACCGCCTTTGTCTCGGACAACGTCGTCATTGACGTCGAGAACTGGCAGCGCCCCGTCATGTGCCGCGGCATCGAGTGGTCGGACCCCGCGCAGGTTGATGGCATCCGCAAGATGCTCGATCTGCAAAACCACCCGGACTCCTCCGCCGATCTCGGCATCGACGATCGGGCCG
>CANBTO010000115.1 GCA_947372405.1 Verrucomicrobiaceae bacterium | reverse complement strand
CGAGTGGATTTGAAGACCGGTAAAATCCGCATCCTCGATCCCGCCGATTTCAAAGGCAAAGGAGGCACGGTGAAAGGCGGTGCTGCGACCGTGCTGGATCTACCGCTGGAAAAGTCGAAGGAATTGAAGTCGCTCACGGTGCGCGCGCTGGCGAACGAAGTAGTGATAGGACTGATGAGCGCTACGCTGGAACGCTAGGAAACTCCTTTGACTTTGACGACCAAGATTTACCCATGAAAACACGTCACCTCCTCAGCCTCATTCTCCTGATCTACTGTTGCGCCCTCTCATATGGCCAGCAATCCGCCATCATGGTGGATGTGTGGCCCGAAGGAAAGATGCCGGGCAAGGGAGCGCGCGAGGCGGAAACCAACAAATCCCCGGAACGCACCGACGCCATCCGCATCACCAACGTCAGTCGTCCGACGCTGACGGTTTTTCCCGCGCCGACGAAGAATTCTCCGTCGATGATCGTCTGCCCGGGAGGTGGCTACGGCTATTGCGTCACCGACAAGGAAGGTTCGCAGATCGCCGCATGGCTGAACGCCAACGGCATCGGCGCGCTGGTGCTGAAATACCGTGTGCCTAACAACCGTGACGGTGCGTTTCAGGACGTCCAGCGTGCGTTGAGCCTCGCCCGTTCGCGCGCGGCGGAATGGAACATCGATCCGAAACGCCTCGGCGTGATCGGATTCTCCGCAGGCGGCCATCTCGCCGCACGCGCGAGCAACCGTTTCGACGAGCGCTCCTATTCAGCCTTCGACGCGGTGGACGTGCAAAGCTGTCGCCCGGACTTCGCGGTGTTGGTGTATCCCGCCTACCTCGACGACCGCAGCGGCCACCTCAACCCGGATCTTGATCCCAAAAAAGACATCCCGCCCACGCTCATCGTTCACAGCGAGGACGACCAGAAGTTCGTTCCCGGGAGCAAACTCTACAGCGCGGCTCTCGACGAAGCGAAGCGACCCCACCGCTTCATCCTCTATCAGACCGGCGGTCACGGCTACGGATTGCATTGCGAGCGGGAGGCGAAGGCCTGGCCCGCCGCCGCCTTGGAGTGGCTGCAAAAGACCGTGATTCGGCCGACTAGCGAACCACCAAAACCGGATTCAAACGTTTCAACCCCGAAACCGTGAATTGTCAGCGAAGAAAAATCAAGCAGTCAGCAACCATGAGGAATTTATTGGCAAGCATTCTAGGCATATGTTGCACGACATCTGTTCTCGCCCAGAACCAGAACGAGCCGGTTCGCATCACGCAGCCATTCAATTTTGGATGGAAATTCAAAGCGGGCGAAGTCCAGAACGCCCAAAGCCCGACATACGACGACCATGACTGGCGCAAGCTGGATTTACCCCACGATTTTCAGTTCGAGCAACCGTGGGACCAGTCCGCCAGTCGGAGTCGTGGATTCAAAGCCATGGGTGTGGGATGGTATCGAAAGACATTCAAAGC
The DNA here is from genome assembly GCA_947372405.1 of Verrucomicrobiaceae bacterium. Next base: position 9,750 of record CANBTO010000115.1, on the reverse strand, counting down.
GGATTCCGGCTGGAAGGGGAAACGGATCTTGATCGATTTCGAAGGCATCATGTTGACGGGCGAGGTCTGGCTGAACGGCAGGAAAATCGGTGGCACAGGTTATGGTTATCTTGGGTTTGAATCAGACATGGCGGATGTCATCAAATTCGACGCTGACAACGTGCTTGCCGTTCGTGCCTCGACGGGAGAAAGCGGCGATTCCCGATGGTACACCGGCGGCGGGCTCTTCCGCGATGTGCATCTGGTGGTGAAGAACAGGATCGCCATTGCGCGTCACGGTGTTTTCGTCACGACTCCAAGTGTTTCCGATCGTAATGCCGAAGTGGGCATCCAAGTGGAGGTGGATGGAATCAAGGATGGACAGCAGGAGTTGGAGATCCAAGCGAAGATATTTTCTCCGGATGGCAAACAAGTTACCGAAACCCGTTCACCTGCACCGAAAAAGTCGAAACTAGCGGCGGTGGAGGTTGCGCTGCCGAAGGCCAATGTATCAAATCCGCAACTTTGGTCCTGCGAGAACCCCAACCTCTACTCTGCGGAGGTGGCGTTGCTGTTGGACGGCAAGGTGATCGACGAGTTCACCGATAGATTCGGGATCAGGACCATTGAGTTTTCCAAGGCCCACGGACTGGAAGTGAATCACAAGAAGGTCTTTCTCAAGGGTGCTGCCAATCATCATGACCTCGGAGCTGTCGGTGCGGCGGCTTATGAAACCTCGATCACCCGGATGATGGACCAGCTCAAAGCCTTTGGCTTCAATCATATCCGGACTTCGCACAATCCTTATTCGGAGTCGTTTTTGAAGCTTGCTGATCAAAAAGGAATCCTGATCGTTGATGAATTGTACGACAAATGGGGCAGCAAGGTTGCCTGGGCGGGAAGCGAGCCATGGAATGATTTGTGGTATGACAATGTGAAGGAATGGATCAAACGGGATCGGAATCATCCTTCGGTCGTCATGTGGAGCCTGGGAAATGAACTGCAGTTTCAGGAAGAACGGTGGGGGTTTCCCACAGGTGACTGGGGGGTGACCACCTACCGGCTTCTGGATGTGGTTGCGAAACGATACGACCCCACCCGCAAAACCACGGTCGCCATGTATCCAGCCCGGGCCGGTGGCATTGTCAAACATGATCCGGACTTCAATGTTGAGGACAAGATCGTTCCTCCAGAGCTTGCAACGGTGACCGATGTCGCCAGCTTCAATTATTGCTGGGTGGATTATCAAAAGTATCTGAAGCACGCTCCGGACATGATCGTCTATCAGAGTGAGGCCGTGACCAGCGAACTGGGAGCGCCGTTTTTCGGAATGGACCGGGACAAGATGGTCGGATTGGCCTATTGGGGTGCCATCGAATACTGGGGTGAGTCCAGCGGATGGCCGAACAAGGGATGGAACTATTCGTTCTTCAATCATGCGCTGGAACCGAATCCGGAAGCCTATTTGATCAAAAGCATGTTCAAGGAGGAACCGCTGGTGCGCATCGCTCTGGTTGACAGTCAGGATGAATCGCATCTCTGGAACGATGTGATGGTGGGCCGGAAATACCTCTCGTCGCACTGGAACCGGGAAGCCGGGAAAAATTATGAAATCTACACCTATACCAACGCCGATGAGGTGGAGCTGTTGGTGAACGGAAAATCCATGGGGGTGCGCCCAAACCCTCCTGAAGCGAAAAAGCGCAATTCCATTTACTGGAAGGACATTCCATTCTCTCCGGGGAAAATCACGGCGATCGGCCGAAGAAATGGCAAAGAGGTGGCTCGTCACGAACTGGAGACAACCGGGAATCCGGTCGGACTGGTGATGGAAGCGGAAAATGCGGGGTGGAAAGCCGACGGCATGGACCTTCAATATGTGAAAGTCCATGCAGTGGACGAAAAGGGAAGAAATGTGCCGACCTCCACCTCGGAGATTGCTTTCGAAGTCAGTGGCCCGGCGCTGCTGATTGCGGTAGATAACGGCGATCATTCGGGCGACAGTCTGTTCTTCGGGAACAAGACCATGCTTCACAAAGGCTTTGCCATGGCCGTTTTGCGCTCTGGAAAAATTGCTGGCCCGGTGAATTTGAAAACTTCCGCGATAGGGTTGAAGCCTGCGGAAACAACCTTGATGGTGAAATGATTGTCGCCAACCGCCAACACGGAGATGATACAAACCATGTTTGACCAGTCCATGTCTTCGGAAGCGATGGCGGAAAATGTTGCGGCCCGGCAAATCACGCGGCGTGATGGTAAGAATGAATACCGGCACCATCGCTTGCACAAATGCATGGCCGGATTATTCGGATGGTTTTTGCTGACGGGTTCCATGAATGGCGAGCCTCTCGCGCAATCGTTTGAGATCCGCTATTTCACTCCAAATCCGGCGGCAAACGGCGAAACTGATTTCAAGGGTAAATCCGAGTTTCTAAGCACTGGGCAACGTGTCGATTTCCTGCGGGCCTACGCGGAGTATGGTCGCATTTTTTGGAAGGATGCCCGGCTGGACAAGGAGGTTTGCCCTTTGGCGGATGCCCGGGTGCTGACTCAACAGATCAAGCCACAACCACGGCCGAGAGTGCGGGTCCGAATGCTTGATGACGAATGGGCATGGCAGGGCCTGGCCGTGGGGAAAAGGGCTGACAAGCAGGCGTCGGAGAGAGAATGGCTGAAGTCCCCGGCTTTGCGGATCGAGAAGGGTCGCCTGAATTTCATTCAGACGGGCATGGCTGATCATCGGATGGATCCGGTCTTGAACTGGCGCTCACGCCTGCAATTCCAGGTGGATGTCAGCAGGACAAAGGAGGAAAGCACCATTGCCTTGGACCAAGGCGTCGTTGTCGGATTTGATGCCCGTCAGCGGTTCTTCTATCTGACGGACCAGAAGCGGGTTTACCCGAATGTCACCGTTGATCCGAAATCCATCATGGTGGCGGTGGATGTCGATTTCACGACCCGGCGCTTCAACGTGCGGGTGAACGAGGTGCTCGTGGCTGACTACGTGCCGTTTTCAGATCCCGGTGTTGCGTCATGCTCGCATCTCAGTATCCGAGGAGCGGCCAATCTATCGCTCGGCGAGGTTCATGGGGTGGCGTATGGCAAGCTGGATGCCGATCCGCACGATCCTTACTCGGTTGAAACGTTCATCGATGACGACTTCATACAATTTCCGCCGACCGATGGCTGGACGCGGAATGATTACAACGACACTTCCTGGGGACGATCGAATCTTCCCATCGTACATGGTGGTGAACGTCACAAGGGGGAGGACCTTTTGCTGCGAAAAACCTTTGTCATCGAAAATGTCAAAACGTGGTCGAAGGCGTTGTTGAACCTGGAAACGGTTGTTCCATCCGGCACCCTTTACGTCAACGGAAAGCCGTTTGAAGTGATTCGCACACCCAATCCGAGACAGATCGACATCCGCCCCGTGTTGCGGTCTGGCACCAACGTCATCGCTCTTCAGATCGACAGTTACTCCGTTCCGGACTCGCAGGTCATGGCGCACACGGCCACGGACCGAAACACCGGTTGGTTTGCGGGCAGGATTCATCTGGATTTGTTGAAATCCGAAGCCATCGATGACGTCCATGTATGCACAGCTAGGCTTTCTCCGGACGATGCGGAAGAAACCATCGAAGTGACCTGGCACAGCTTGCGGGACGCTGTTTTCAACGGCAAACTCAGAATCAGCATCGCCCCATGGTTTCCTAACGAAGGAGCACCGGTCGCGGTCGAAGAAATTCCGGTTCAATCAATCCCGAGAATTGCGAATCGAGTGACACATCAACTGAAGGTGCCGAGGCCCAACCTGTGGACCGCTGATTCGCCCAACCTCTATCTGGCAAAAGTGGAACTTCTCGATCAGAACGGATCCGTGATTGACGATTTCTCGGTCACTACGGGGATTCGCACCGTTTCGCAAGACGGTGGAGTATTCCGGATCAATGGCCAGCCGGAACTCTTGCGCGCTCCCTTGCTGTTTGGGTGCCGGACACCCTTGGAAAACGTTTCCAAATGGGACAAATGCCCGCCATTGGAGAACCTCGTGCAGGAGCTGACAATGATCAAACGCATGAACGGCAATGGCGTGCGGATGAGTGTCCACGATTCCAAGAGCGGCGGCATCAATGATCCCCGGGTCGCGGAGATTGCCGACCAGATGGGGCTGATGCTCATCTGGCAGACCTCGGCGTGGCTTCGCGAAGGAAACGTGTTCGGAATGGACGTCGATCTGCTGGGTGATGACGTTCACCTTGTGCGGAATCATCCGTCCATCGTGATCTGGCAGGCTGGCAACCATCTCCAGTGGCATGGCATGGTAAACGCCATGGTGGCGTATCGCCGGATTTACGACGCCATCACCCGGTGGGACCGGACGCGCTTGATCTCCCCCAGTGCGGACTTCCGATTTCTCACCCCGCCGAACGATGCCGGCACGATCGACAACAATGGGAAGCCGGTGACAACCGATCCGATCTGGACGGCCCCCATGATCACTCGTGGCAGCATGGACTATGTTTGTGGCTACGGAAACACCTGGACCACCTTGCGGAAATGGCCCGACTTCGCGGACGATGAGAAACCACTGCTTTTCAAGCCGCACGCCTTCCAGCGAAGTTTCCTTGAAAGCAAGGAGCGGGCCTATTTCAACTTCGAGCATGACGAGTCCACGGGGCAGCCGAATTGGTCGTTGATCAAGGGCAAGCCTTACCACCACGTCACAAGCTACGAAGCCGATTACGACGTGGGGAGCATTGGTCGGAAACTGACATTTGACGAATGGGATGCAAGCCAGGCATGGCAGGCGTTGATCGCCTACGAGTCGATCAAGAAGATGCGTTTGCTGGATTACGATGGGTTCAGTTGGTGCTGCCTGCGGGGTGGGCCGAACATGGCGACCTATCAGAAATCGCTGATGGATTACGAAGGTGTCGCGAAGCTTGCGTTTTACGCGCACCATGACGTCTTCCAAAACACCTTTGCGGGCAGCGACAATGTCGATGTCGTCTATGGTCCGGAGGATCGCATCACGCCTGTGATCTTCAATCTTGGAAGTGCGAGAAGGATTTCGTTGACGGCGCAGTTGCAATCGCCAGACGGGAAAATTTTTGAAACCCAAAAGCTGGGGCAATTCTCCCTGGAAGGCGGACGATCCGTCACCCGCTGCAAGTCATTCCGTTTCACCGAACCCCCGGAAGGTGCTTATGTCGTGCACTACGTGTTGGAGGAATGATGCCATTCGATCCGAATCGAAAGTCCCCGGCAATCTATCAAAATGAAATTCCACCTGACTGTCATTCCGCTGGCCCTGATCAGCGGCCGGTTACTTGCTGATCCTTTTCCGATCACCGTGAGCAAGCCCGCCGCGCCCAATGCGGAAGGATTCAAAATGGGCACGGCTGTGAATCCGCAAGGAGAGACGGTGGACCTGGATTCACAATCGCTCCTGCTGAACGGAAAACCGTGGATGCCGGTGATGGGTGAGTTTCACTATTCCCGGACTCCAGAAAACGAGTGGCGCGAAGAACTGTTGAAAATGAAAGCGGGCGGGATCGACATCGTTTCCACCTATGTTTTTTGGAATCACCACGAGGAAGAGGAGGGGAAGTGGAATTGGAGCGGTCAAAAGGATCTCAAGCGCTTCATCCGGCTTTGCAAGGAAACCAATCTCAAAGTGGCCGTCCGCTGCGGTCCGTGGTGCCATGGCGAGGTGCGCAATGGCGGTGTTCCCGATTGGGCGGTGGCAAAAGGCTGGAAACTTCGAAGCAACGATCCGGCCTACCTCGATCATGCGAGGACCATCTATCAAGAGATTGCGAACCAGCTTGAAGGTTCGTTATGGAAGGACGGCGGACCGGTCATCGCGATCCAGCTTGAGAACGAATTCCGCGGCCCAGCGGAGCATCTGCTTGCATTGAAAAAGATCGCACGCGAAGTGGGACTCGATGTGCCGCTCTACACCCGGACCGGCTGGCCCGCGCTGACCTCGCCGATGCCGTTCGGTGAGATCGCGCCATTGTATGGCGCTTATGCCGAGGGATTCTGGGACCGGAAACTCAGTTCCATGCCCGGCAACTATTGGGCGGCATTCCGTTTCATGAAGGTCAGGGCGGACACCGCGATCGCCACCGAGGCGCTTGGCGAGCGGGCGATCAAGGACGAGGCGGATGCGGTCAACTATCCATTTCTCACCTGCGAGCTGGGTGGTGGCATGATGAGCGCCTATCACCGCCGCATCCTGATGCGTGGGGAGGACGTCACCGCGGTGGCGCTTGCCAAGATCGGTTCAGGTGGAAACCTGCCGGGCTACTACATGTACCACGGTGGCACGAATCCCGAAGGGAAGCTCACCATGCTGATGGAGGCACAAGACACACCCATGACGAACAACAACGATCTGCCGGTGAAAAACTATGATTTCCAGGCACCGCTCGGTTCCTATGGCCAGGTGCGCCCGCATTATCATTCGTTGCGGCGGATTCATCTGATGGCTCGCGATTTCGGCGGGATCCTCGCTACCATGCCCGCCTTTCTTCCAGACGTGCTGCCTGCCGGAAAATCCGATGTTGATACCCTCCGTTGGTCGGTCCGATCCAATGGCGACGGGGGATTCCTCTTCGTCAACAACCACCAGCGCGGTGCGAATCTTCCGGCCCACGATGACGTGCGGTTTTCTATCAAGAATGCGAATGGCACCACGATCCTGCCCCCCCGGCCGATCACAATTCCGGCCGACGCCCAGTTCATCTGGCCCTATCGACTCGATCTCGGTCATGGTGTCCGGCTGGAGTCCGCCACCGCCCAGCTTGTCTGCGTGATTGATGAGGAAAAGCAGCGCACGTTCTTCTTTGCAGAGACTCCGGGCATCCCCGCGAGTTTCACGTTCACGGATGGCTCCAGCCAGACCGTGAAACCCGGCCACGACATCGCCTTGAAATTGAACGAACAGGTCCGGATCGTCCTGCTGGACGACGCGGATTCCCTCGCGCTGTGGAAAGGAAATCTGGCAGGACGCGACCGTGTGGTGCTCACCAAAGCCAATGCGGTCTTCGATTCCGGCAAGCTGCGGCTTCGTTCGGAAAACGTCACATCACTGGCGGCTTCCGTCTATCCGCCGCTCTTCGCCACTGATTCGCCGGACGGCATTTTCGGGAAACTACCGCTCGAAACGGTTTCTCCGCAAACGTTTGTCGCTACCACCAAGCAGGAAAAAAAAGCAGGACCGCCGCGCACGACTCCCATGGGTAAAAGCAAGATCGCATCAGCTCCCGACGGTACCGACTTCGCGACCGCCGCGGTGTGGAGTGTCAAACTGCCTGAGGAGTTCGATCCTGCGAAATCCGACGCGCTGCTCCGCATTCACTACATGGGAGATGTCGCGCGTGTGAAGATCGGCGACACGCTGGTGATGGATGATTTCTACAACGGCCTTCCTCTTGAGATCGGACTCAAGCGCCATGCCGCCGAAATCAAACACGCTGGCGGCCTCACGATTGAGATCCTCCCGTTCCAATCTGATGGTTCGATTTATCTGCCCGGTCGCCCTGCCGCCGGAAGCGCGCCGATGCTTTCGCTCGATGCCGTGGACATCGCTCCGGTCTATCAGTTCGAGCCACGGTAGCCCGTTTCCCATTCGTGTCCCAAGCGCCCATGAAAACTCCATTCACTCCCGCCAGTTGTATTCAAATGCTTCTCTCGTGCATCCTGGTCGCTTCCGCTGCCGGGGCGGGTCCGACAGTGCCACTCGATGGAAACTGGAATTTCGAGATGGATCGATCCGATGCCGGCGAGAAAGCCCGCAGGTTCACCCGCAAGCTGATAGATGAAATCAAGCTGCCCGGTGTGCTCCAGTCACAAGGGTATGGCGATGAAATCTCGGTGGACACGCCATGGGTGGTGGGACTCGGCGGGGAATGGTGGAAAATCCAACCCAAGGAGCTGACGGATGTTTTTTCGCAGCCGGGAAAAGTCGAGGTGCCGTTCCTCGCGCAGCCGCCGCGCCACTATCTCGGCGTGGCATGGTATCAGCGGGCTATCGTGGTTTCGGAGGATGCGAAGGAGATGCGGGCCGGGCTGTTTCTCGAACGTCCGCGTTGGCAGTCCACGGTGTGGATCGATGACCGGGAGATCGGTTCCGCGCGCAGCCTGGTCGCTCCGCATGAGTTCGATATGGGCTCTCTAACACCCGGGACGCACCTGCTGACGATCCGCTTGGACAACCGCATGATCGTCAGCGATCCGAAGGGCGACAACGGGCACATGTCCGATGCCCACGCGGTATCCGACGCGCTCGGCTCGACGTGGAACGGCATAGTGGGAAAAATCGAACTGCGCTGGACCCCCAAGGTCTGGCTCTCGGACGTGCAGGCGTTTCCAGATGTTTCTGATAGATCGGTCCGTCTCAAAGTGAAACTGGGCAATGCGACCGGCAGTCCGGGAGGCGGCAAACTCAAGGTGGGTGGTCTGGAAAAGGAGGTGACTTGGAACGTCGATGGCGGTGAGACGGAAGTCGTGGTCCCCTTGGGAGCGGACGCCCGGCTTTGGGATGAGTTCGATCCGTGTTTGCAACACCTCGATGTGATGCTCGCGACTTCTTCCGGAACACACACGAGCAAGGTGGCGTTTGGCTTGCGGGAAATCACCACACGCGGCAAGGATCTGCTGATCAACGGCAAGCCGGTGAACATCCGCAGCACGCATTTCGGGATGGATTTTCCACTGACCGGTTATCCGGCGACCGACGTTGAGTCATGGAAAGCGATCATCCACCGTTGTCAGGAATTCGGTCTCAATGGCATCCGCTTCCACTCATGTTGTCCGCCGGACGCCGCCTTCACAGCAGCCGACGAACTGGGATTCTACCTGCAGCCCGAGTGCGGGCTTTGGTCGCCGTTTTCCAAGGGTGGTGTTTTCACCCGCTATCTGGAGGAGGAAACGCCGTTGTTGCTCAAAGCCTACGGCAACCATCCATCGTTCATCCTGTTTTCCCCGTCCAACGAACCCGGCGGACGTTACACGGAAGTCACTCCGCAATGGGCCAAAGACAATCATCAGTGCGATCCGCGTCGACTCTACTCGGCGGGCACCGGATGGAACCGGCCCGAACAAGTCACCGGCGGCGCCCAGTTCGCCGGGCTGGTGCGCTTCGGCCATGGCGAGTTGCGCAATGTCACCGGCTGGTTTGGCAACGATTTCCGGGCCGCGCTCGAAGGAGTGGAAATCCCGGTGTTCGCGCACGAGATCGGTCAATGGTGCGCCTATCCGGATTTCAGGGTGATCGATCAATTCACCGGTTATCTGCGGCCGTCGAACTATCACATCTTCCGTCATATCGCCGAGCGGACTGGCGTCGCGCAAATCAACGAGCAGCTTTCGTGGGCATCCGGAAAATTCCAGCTTGCCTGTTACAAGGAGGAGCTTGAGGCGAATCTGCGCACCCCCGGTCTGGCGGGGCACCAGATGCTCGATATCCGCGATTATCTCGGCCAGGGGACCGCGCTGATCGGTGTGCTGGATGCGTTCTGGAATCCGAAGAGCTATGTCACCGGCAAGGAGTTCCGTCGTTTCCACAACCGCACGGTTCCGCTCGCCCGCTTGCACAAACGGATCTTCACCACGGCTGATACTTTGGAGGCGGATGTCGAAATCTATCACTTCGATGCCAGCATTCTTCGAGGCGCAAAGCCGTATTGGAAAATCACCGCTTCCGACAACAAGGTTCTGCTCGGCGGCGAGTGGGATGCGCGCGACATTCCCATCGGCAAG
>CANBTO010000114.1 GCA_947372405.1 Verrucomicrobiaceae bacterium | reverse complement strand
CGGCGGCTGGTGTCTCTTGCTCGCGCCCATCCTGAACTTCGCCGGACTGCTGCTGGTGCGCGGGAACAAGCCGCTGAATCAAGCTCCTTCTGACTGCATCGATCACGTCCAATCGAACGAAAGATGAAAACGGTGAACACTGCGCCCTTGGAAATCCGGAACGGACGGATCGCATCCATGACCTTACTGATCGCGGCGCTGGTGTTGTTCGTGGCGTTTCATTTTCTCCCCGGCTTCGGACCCAATGAGAAGGGATGGCACGTCTGGCCGTATCTGTCACATACATTGCTGAACCCTCGTTTTCTGATTCAACAGCCAACGAATTGTATCGCCAATGCTTCGTTCCTGAATTTCTCGCTCCTGATCGTGGTCTCACCGTTTCTGACTCGGATCTTGAGAAAATCGCGCCTTGTTTGGTGGTTGGCCACTTCATTCAGCGGGCTTGCCGCAGTCGGATTTTTTGTCGTCATCTCGAGTGAAACCCACGATCTGCACCGTCTGGGATGGGGCATTCTGTGCCTGCTGATCGCTCCGTTCCTGAATTTCTCCGGCCTCATCCTGGCACGCGGGAACTGGGCGAAGAAGCAAACCCTCTCAGATTGCATGGATCCCGGCAGGGATCGGAGCTTGTAGCCCCGGGTCGAGGAGCGATCGCGACGAACACCCGGGGAGCCACGTGATCAGAAGGATACGACCCCGATAGTGGGTCGCAGAGGGTGCGGACTTCGATGGTGCATCCGGGCTTTCTGGCACACCTTTCAGGGTGCGGATCGAAACGACCACCACACCCGGGGTGGTCGTCGCGATCGCTCCTCGACCCCGGGCTACAAGCTGTAATCCTTTCAGGATAAACATTTCCAATGTTACCGTTTTCCCGTCACCAAAGGCCTTCAAGCTCGACCCAGCTTTATTGCATTGTGCTGTTTTCGAGGCCGACCTGAGAGCCGATCCGGCACCCTGATCGCCCGAAATCCGGGAAAATCCATCCTGCCCCCCGGCACCTTCCCCTAATTTTCCTGAAAATCAGCGGCTTTGGTCTTGCCACGGGGTTTCGGGAGCCTAGATTTGCCCTCCGTTTTTCTTTCCCCACAGGCGGTTGGCGCCCCGGTGTCTGTGGGAATACCTTTCCGGGGCAATGTCGGAAGGAGAACGAACCCCTAACCTAACCCCAAACCAATACCACACCATGAGTTCAGCACTCGCAGAACCCACCAACCAAGAACTGAACGACCTGATCGACTCGAAATTCCGCGAATTCCGCGAAGGATCGATCGTCAAGGGCACGATTCTTGAAATCCGCCCGCAAGTCGTCCTCGTTGACATCGGCTACAAATCCGAGGGAGCCATCCCGTCCAACGAATTCGAAGACGAGGAAATCGAAATCGGCGACGAAGTCGAAGTCCTGCTCGAAAAACTCGAAAACGACGAGGGCATGGTCGTGCTTTCCAAAGAGAAGGCCGCCCACAAACAGAACTGGGAAAAGATCGTCAAAGTCTTTCAGGACGGCGGCCTCGTCCGCGGCAAGGTCAAGTCGGTCGTCAAAGGCGGACTCACCGTCAACGTCGGCGTCGAAGCCTTCCTTCCCGGCTCACAGGTGGACATCATCCCGCCGAAGGACCTCAACGAATACGTCGGCAACGTTTACGAGTTCAAAATCGTCAAGGTCAACGACGAGCGCAAGAACATCGTGCTTTCCCGCCGCGAAGTCATCGAAGCCGAGCGCTCCGAGCTCCGCCAGCAGTTCCTCCACACCGTCAAGATCGGCGACAAGGTCACCGGCGCGATCAAGAACATCACCGACTTCGGTGCTTTCGTCGATCTGCAAGGCATGGACGGCCTGCTCCACATCACCGACATGTCGTGGGGCCGCATCAACCATCCTTCCGAACTGCTTCACATCGGCCAGTCCGTGGATGTCGTCATCCTCGACGTAGACCGCGAGAAAGAGCGTGTTTCGCTCGGCCTCAAGCAGATGTCCGAAAACCCCTGGGAGGACATCGAGCGCAAATACCCCATCGGCCAGCATGTCAAAGGCCGCGTGACCAAGCTCCTGCCCTACGGCGCGTTCATCGAAATCGAAAAAGGCGTCGAAGGCCTCGTTCACGTTTCCGAACTCTCCTGGGTCAAGCGCATCACCCGCCCGAGCGACGTGCTCGAGATCGGCCAGGAAATCCAGGCCGTCGTGCTCGGCATCAGCATCGAGGAACAGAAGATCTCGCTCGGCGTGCGTCAGCTCGACTCGAACCCATGGGACGAAATCGAACTTCGCTACCCGGTCGGCGCCACCATCAAGGGCCCGGTCCGCAACCTCACCGCTTATGGTGCGTTCGTGGAACTGGAAGAAGGCATCGACGGCATGATCCACGTCTCGGACATGTCCTGGACGCGCAAGATCAACCATCCTTCCGAAGTCCTCAAGAAGGGCGACGAAGTGGAAGCCGTGGTGCTTGCAATCGACAAGGCCAACCAACGCGTCTCCCTCGGCATCAAACAGACCGAAGGCGACCCATGGAGCCTCATCGACAGCCGCTTCAAGGTCGGGGACCTCGTCAAGGGCACCGTTGCCAAGATCGCGTCCTTCGGCGCATTCGTCAGCCTCGACGGTGACATCGACGGCCTCATCCACATCTCGCAACTCAGCGAAGACCACGTGGAGAAGGTCAAGGACATCATCAAAGTGGGCGAGGAAATCGAAGCCCGCGTCATCAAGGTGGACAAGGTCGAGCGCCGCATCGGTCTCTCGATCAAAGCCGTCGGTTACTCCGAAGAGCAGCTCAAGAAGGAAAGCGCCAGTTTCGAAAGCCTCCGTCCGTCTTCCGAGATGGTGGGCCTCGAACAAGCGTTCAACCTCGCTTCCGCCGCCGCCTCCGAAGAGTGGAGCCCAGGCCAGGAAGACTGATCAAACCGCGACGGCCAAAAACCGCCGCCACAACTCACAAAAGCCGGATGGGGAAACCTGTCCGGCTTTTCTGTTGCGGGATGCCATCATCGCGATCGAATGCGATCTTGGCAAAGTGCGGCGAAAAGCCAGACTCACGGCTCGTGGAATTGACCGACAAACGCGAATCCCCAACACCATGATGCCTGATACAATTGCAAGCCGAAGGTTGTTCCGGATTCTGTCCATGATTGCCGCCTTCGCTGTGGCAGGATGCGGAAAGGGACCGGCTGAAGGTGGCAAGTCCGAAGCGTCGGCAGCACGGAAATCGGCCGAAGAGCTTTGCTACGAAATTCGCTACGGCGACGATCCTAAAAAGGTCGCGGATTTATTAGATGCCGGGGCCGACATCAACGGCCGCGATCCAAACGGCTTCACACCGCTGGTCATGGCCGTGATGTCCGGCTCGGGAGGTTCTGACGAGGCGCAGGTGAAAATCGTGGATCTGCTGCTTGACCGCGGAGCCGACCCCAACTTGGACTGCCCGTTATGCGCAGCGGCCCAAACTTCCAAACCCGCGCTGATCACGAAGCTGCTGGACAGAGGTGCCGACATCAACGGCAGGAATCCGGCCGGTCTTACCCCGTTGATGGCGGCCGTGGACGTGCAGTCCTTCGATATCGTGAAGGTGCTGCTGGATCGAGGGGCCAATGCCGACGTCAAGGAGCAACGCGGCAGGAACGCCTGGAAGCTGGCGTTCAACAAAGCCTACTCGTTTCAAACCGCCGACGCCATCAAAATTGAAGAGTTGCTGCGCCGCCGCACCAACCGGGCTGACATCGAGAACCTGCTGCGCTCAGATGCGTCCATCAAGGATTCAATGGACGTTGAGAAGTGGCTCCAAACCCACAAATAAAACCAGTGGCCAAGGCGAGTCCTTGAATTTCCATATCATCCCCTTTTCCCGCCCTCCAGTCTTCGACAAGGCTCCCACAGGCGGATCACCGCGTGATGCTTGCCCAAGGGAAAGCGGATCTCCAAAAAGCCGCGTCAAATCCGATCTTGGCAAAGCAGACCGGAAGGCTACGCTTTCGGTTGATAGTTCCCACCTCAGAACCACCTTGTTTATCCCATGAGTATCATGTTTACCGCCTCCCGCGTGCTGCTCGCCGTGGGATTTCCACTTACTCTCGCCGGCAGTCTTTTCGCCGACACACCGCGCTACATCGTGGACGACGAGGCCTATACCAAAACCGCAACGGATGTTGCAGCGAAGCTGCAAGCGGCGGGCAAGCTGGTGACACTCAGCGCACTGCTCGCGCAGACGCCGTCGAAGGAGTCGGTGAAATTCGCCGCGCCCACCACCGCGCCGCTCGCAGCGACGGAACTCTATGACCGACTCCGCGCGGGCACCGTGGCAATCGGCGCGTTTTACCACTGCAACAAATGTGGAAACTGGCATCTGAACCTGGCTACGGGCTTTGCCGTTGCGGAAGGCGGGATCGTTTCCACAAGCGGCCATGTGCTCGCCTATGACGAGGATGAAATGAAGGATGCGTTCGCCATCGCCGTGGATGCCGCTGGCCGTGTCTTCCCGGTCGATGCGCTGCTCGCAATCGATGAGGAGTCCGACACCTGCCTCGTCCGCGTGGCTGGCGCGGACCTCCACGCACTGCCGTTGCGGGCGGGCGCGCTGCCCGGTGAGCGCGTCTATTGCCTCAGCCATCCGAACGGGCATTACTTCATGTTCACTCAGGGCATCGTCGCACGCGTGAGCCGTTCGACTACGATTCCTGAGGATGAAAACACGGACGCACGTCCGAAAAGCCGCCCCACCCTCTCTCTCGAAGTGACCACCGAATACAGCCCCGGTTCCAGCGGCGGTCCCATCGCCGATGAGAACGGCAACGTCGTCGCGCAGGTGGATGTGATCGAAACCGACCCCGACACGGACAACGGAACCGGCGGCGTCGTCTCCGCACGCACCGCCACGGCGGCGGAGGAAATCCTCAGGCTGGCCGACCCCGCGATGCGCCCAGCGCTGAAGCCCGTCGTGATGGTCACCCCCGCCGCTGCGCTCGACGCATTGAAAAAAGCAGTGGACGCGCTGAACGAAAACAATGACGACAACGCCGCGGATCGACTCCTCGCCAAGGTCGTCCGCGCCGTGAAGCAAGGTCGTCCGGCCATGAAGGAGCCTGCGCAGCGGCACGAGTTCGCACTGCTCGCCGCCGAGGGGCTTTCGGGAGATGCGGAGAACAAGGAATTGAAGAGAGTGCTCCCGATGCTGGAGGAAATCGGCAACGACAAGGTGGCATCACAGGAACAGAAGATGAAGGCGAGCCACTTCCTCGTCGCACTTGCGGCGGAGGATGTGGACGATGTGGTGAAACTCGCGGCATGGGAAAAACAATACCTCGCGCACGCTTCCACATTTCCAGAAGACGAAGAGCTTTCCGAACTGAAGCTCTCGCTGCTGGACCTGACAGAGCGATATGCTCTCGACCGGTTTGAGGCGCTGGCCGAGAAACTTTCAACTGACAAGGACGATGATGTGGCCGAACAGGCGAAGGAAGCGCTTGCCCCCGCGAAGGCGAAACGCGCGTTGCAGGGTGTGCCGCTGGATTTGAAATTCACCTCACTTGACGGCACGGAGGTGGATCTCGCAAAACTGCGAGGAAAGGTTGTCCTGATCGACTTCTGGGCGACGTGGTGCGGCCCGTGCATGGCGGAACTGCCGAACGTGAAGAAAAACTACGACAAACTGCACGGGCGCGGATTCGAGATCGTCGGCATCTCCCTGGACGAGGAAAAGAAAAAGCTGGAGTCCGTGCTGAAGAACAAGGGGATGACGTGGCCACAACATTTCGACGGCAAGTCGTGGGAGGGTGAGATCCCGAAACGATTTGGCATCACCGCCATCCCGGCCTTGTGGCTGCTGGATAAAAATGGCCGAGTTGCCGACTTCGACGCAGGCGGAGCCGGTCTCGGCGAGAAGATCGAAAAGCTGCTCACCGAATAGCGCGGCTCAGCCGCTGGGAAATTTCTCCGCTATCAAGTCCGCTCATACCATCGTGGCGGCATCGATCAGCAAGACTCTCGAGATTGGCCCGGTCCGGGGAATGTTCCGTTAGATCCACCGGGTTTGTTCGTCGATTCGGGTCGCATCTCTGGACGATACCCGAGAAGGGCTTGATTGTTTTTCCGTCCCCCACGTGTCATGGAATCGACCCGGTCGGCGTCACCATCCAGGGCCCGGTCCGAAACCGAGCCCTCCTCGATGTGTTGATACAGCCTGCCCAAATCCCGAAGACCAGCGCCAAATACGATCTTGGCAAAGCGGACTGCAAAGCTATGCTCACGGCTCATGGATTTGGCTGCCAAAAACACCAGCACCTGCTCCCGCCCGGTCGCTTTGGGTGGCTTTTTTTCCATGATCCATCGGCACTTTCCACTTCTCCCACATTCGATTTACCCGTCCTCCGGTCCGGCCCGACGGCTATTTCAGAAACCACCCACAAGTAGCGAATTCATGGCTTTCTCTTAGAGCCATTTCTTGGCACCTTTGAAACCACACATCCGAAATCAAAAATGAAACACCGCAATCAAATTGTCAGCATCGGCCTGTTCCTGGGTCTCGTGGCATGTCCCCTCGCTCTTGCTCAGGAGAAACCAAAGAAACCGCCAACGACTCCCAGACAGCAGGTTTTCGCGAAGTATGACCTGGACCACAATGGCAACCTTGACGTCTCGGAGAGCATGGCCCTCCAGAAGGCTTATGAAAAAAACCCGGCCGATCCGCTGCTCAAACCCTTCGACACGGATTCCGACGGCAAAATGAGCGACCAGGAGGTCATGAAGATCGTCTATCCGAATGGCGAACCGAAGCCCAAGGCAAAGCCAAAACCGAAAGCCAAGCCGAAGGGTAAAAAGAAGTAACCAATGTGGCGGTGCTCACCGTTCGCTACAACAAGCAAAAAGCCGGACAGGGAAAACCGTCCGGTTTTTTTCGTTTTTCCGATCCATCAGATCGCATTGGCACGTATCATGCCGATCAGGCATGCCACGTCTTTTTGATTCGTTCGCAAGGAATCCCTTGGTCTTTCGGCAGTCTGTGAAAGCCACCCCAAAAAAATCTCACGACCAGGGATTTTTCCCGACCACCAACTGGACGGTGGTCCAATCCCTGTCCGGCTCGTTTCATGCGTCCTTCGAACCAGCGTTTTTTGGCAGTCGCCGGGAAAGCCATTTACAAGCTCCACCAACCATCCGTAACCTGTCCGCGATGAAAAGACTTTTCCTCTGCTGTTGCGTCGCTCTTCCGACTCTCGCCTCATCCTGCGCCACAAACCGCCCCGAGCTTCCGGCAGACCAGGCCAACAAGATCCGCCTTCACCACCTTGCACCGGCCGACGATAACGGAACCAGTGACGGCTCACCGCTGCCACCCACGAGGGATGGAAGCTGGAAGTTCTAAGACTACGGTTTTTGTTCAGCGTCAGGGCACATCAACAGGACGGCGTTTCCCACCTCGTTCACTCACCGCAGCAGCGTTGCCATTCCTTCAGATGCGAATGTGCGGTCTGTCGTAACGGATTATTGCAAACCAATGAAGAAGTCTCCGCGAATCTCCGGCAGCCTCATGGCTGCAATCCTGCTTGCCGGTTGCGCCACTTCGCAACACCAGGTCACGCATCAAGGTGATCATCCTGCAAGTGCGGAAGAAATCGCGAAATGGCGTGATAAGAACGGATTGGACGTTGCAACCAAGGAAGACATCGAATCCGCGGATCGGTGCGAGGCACGTTTCATCGGCCAGCGGGCAAAGGCCGCCAATGGCGGTCTGCAGATCTTGTTCAATCCCGGAAAGCTGGTGGGCTCCGGCTGTTCCAACCTTTCAACAACCTCAACCTATTCTCTGCTGGACGGGAAGAATCGGAAACTGGCCAGTGGGCCGAGTTGCATCGCCAGCGGATATGCGGATGGCGGACAGGAACGCGGTGAACAGCGCGCCTGGTTTGCGCCTGACGGAAAAGTCGCAGTGTTGCATGAATACACCAAAATCTTTGGTACGGAGCCGCTGACCATCGTGTTTTACAAGGACGAGGACAACCAGGACATCTGGAGATCCAAATTCCTCCGTCTGCCAGTGTGTGGCCTGGGTATCTATGACGAAGGGGCGCATGCCGAATGTCGTGGACTGGCCGGAGACGAATTGTTGTTTGATGCCGATACACAGGACGGCAAGGTTTCGAAGAAGAAGATCAAGGACCTTGAAGAACACTACCCGTTTCCTTTCACGATTGGTTAGAAAGGACCTTGCTGGAAATCCGGTGATTGCCGTGTGGTTTTTCAACCGATCACGCCCTTCTCAAATAATCCGGCACCTGGTCCCGCTGTGAGGCGGGTGGAACCGCAGCGCTGGCAAAGGAAATCACCGCCCCCACACCGGCGGCGTGCGCGCCTCCAAGACGTGGCTCCACATCGAAATCAGGAAATTGATAGCGCGCCCGTCTGCGGGTCCATGATGTCACCGCGAGGCCAAGCATCGCCACGCCGGCCAGCAGGGCGGCCGGAAAAACAAAACGTTTGGCGCTCTCAAGAACCGACTTCAGCTTCTCCATGATCGCGGATTTCTTTTCCACGGGTTTCGCCGCATGCAGCAGGGCCGGAGCCTCGTCACTTGCTGCGGACTCGCCGCCCATCATCCGCTCCATCCAGTAGATCCGTATCGACATCTGCACAAGGAAGGCTTCGATCTGCCCGGCCTGATCCAGCTTCCCGAATGCCTGCATCATCGAACTTTCAAGCGCCCTGCGCTGCTCTGCGGGAGCCACCACGTCTGTCAGAGACGGACTCAGATAAAGCACCGATCGCTGGGGCGCGCCCATGAAGTAATAGACGACTGCAGCCGGACGCCCCTTGGAGAAAAACCGTTCCACAAGCTCCTCCTCGCGAACCTCGCCCGGGATTTCCTGGTCGCCCTTGAAGACATAGACATAAAGATCGATCGACGAATCGCTGGCGTGATAGTTCAGGAAACCCAGGCGGTCCCGATACTCCGACGAGCCCAGCAGCTTCTGCGGGTCCACCAGGAAATTCTTCGGATGATCTCCGAAATAGTCCGGCCAGTATTTCTCGGGTATCTCGTTAGGGCGTGTTTCGGACTCCGCGATCTCCTCCGGGGTCGGCTGCGCCACATCGATTTTCTTCGCGTCGGCCTGCGCCGGTTCGTTCGGAACCGGTTCATCCGTCAGCAGCAGGCTTCCTGCGACCCACCCCTTTGACTCAAGTGCTTTGCGCTCTCCATCGTTCCACGACGGCAGCGCGGGTTCCACCGCAGCGAAGGCCATGCCGGAAAGGCATGCGGGTGTTAGAAAAACCGTCGCGCGAATTCTCATTTCCGCACCTCCTCGGTCTCCGGTTCCTTTTCGACGCTGCGGTGACCGGAACGGATCCTGCGCACCAGATCCCCCATCATCGCGGGAGGAAACACCTTCCTTTTAAAATGCTCCGGGTCCCTGCGCGCCTGGCGACTCTTCCGACAAAGAATTCCTTCCAGATGGGCCAGCGCCCTGACGAGCCCGTCGGCATACCGCTCTTCAAGCCAGTAGGCGTGAGCGCGGGAAAGGCATTCGAAGGTGTCGGACTCCTCCAGAAAAGGATCCAGCAGATAACCGAACACAACTCCGGCGGCTTTCGATTCCGGATCAATGGTGAAAAGGATGCCGGCCTCATTCGGCTTGTCCGGCGGCAGGTCCTCGAACGCGGCCCGGTTCAGAAGCCAGAAACCGAACTGCCGGATGTTGGAAACCTCACCCAGAGCACCTGTGTAGATCGACACAAAGACTTGGGGAAAACGCCTGGAAATCCGCTCCATCGCCTCCTCCAACCGTTCACGGTCACCACGCCGCAGGATACCGGCGCTGTCAGTCAGGCAACGCAGCCTCACATCCTCACCGCCAAACCGGCTGTCCGCATCTGCGATCGAAAACCCACAATGCGGGCAGGACGCCGCGGCTCGGTGGATTTGTTGGACGCAACGCGGGCA
Source organism: Verrucomicrobiaceae bacterium (assembly GCA_947372405.1). The sequence goes on along the minus strand of CANBTO010000114.1, from coordinate 1,281 downwards.
CTTCATGGTCTAAAGATGCGCAGTCTTACGAAGAACACCGTAGTTCGTCAAAGCGAAAGATCTGGAAACACTGACAAAGTCGGAAGCAACCATAACGGTGAATCCTCCCTTCACAACGCGGTCGCCGCATGCGAGCCTCGGGAAGTTTCAACATGCCCGAATTCACCGAGATCGACCGCGACGACTTCCGCAACCTGCTCATGGAGATCGGACGAACCCGCATCCCCTTTGGCAAGTTCGGCATCAAGGAATATCCTCCATCGGGCGTGCCAATCATGGACCTGCCCGTTGAATACCTCGTGTGGTTCAAGGAACGCGGATTTCCGAAAGGCAGGCTCGGCGAATTGATGGCACAGGTTTGCGAGATCAAGGAAGTGGGTATGGACGGCGTCTTCGATCCCATCCGGCAGGCGAACGGCGGACGCTTCCGGCTCCAACCTTCCAAACGCCGGTCTTTCGGTTTCGAGTGAAACATCAGGACACCGGACCTGCGGGCGGCAGATGCGGAGGGCGCTTCCACTGCATCAGGACGTTGGCAGCGAGAATCAGCCCGCCGCCGATGAAGAACAACGTGGAAAGCGACTCGTTCGGGTAATCGCTGCCCGTATATTTCCCTAACAGCGATGGAAGAAACAGCACGAAAACGGCGGTAAAAACCGGTTCCGTGGTGTAGATGAGCCCGGCCTCGGTCGCGGGAACATACGGCTGCCAGCAGTTCATCAGCAGGTAACTGCCCACCGAACAGAACAGGCTCAGGCTGGCGACCAGAGCGAAGGACCGCATGGTCGCGCCCGCCGCCAGACAGTCATGCACACTTGGTGCCACCAGCAAGGTGATCGGCACGAACAGCACGGCGATCCCCACAAACATCACGAAGGTGACCGGCAACCCGCGGTTTCCCTGATACTTCGGATTTTCCAACGCCAGGATCTGGAAGCTGAAGAGAAACGCGGCACACAACGTCTCGACCTCACCTCTCCCCAAACGAAGATTCCAAGGACTCAATCCTGATAGAATCGCGCCTCCCAGCGTGACCATCAGCGTCGCGATCAAGACCCGCGTCCCCGGCCTGCGGCGCAGGCGGAGGCAGGCGAAAAGCGGCAGGATGATACAGTAGGCTTGTGTTAGAAACGCCGAGGTGGACGCCTCGGTGTGCGCCAGCGCGTCGGACTGCAGCCACATTCCGGCACCTCCCCACATGGCGATGACGAGCCCCTGCCGGACTTCGTTGCAGTTCGGACGCCAGCGTCCGAGCACAAAGGGCACGAGCATCAGTGCGGC
>CANBTO010000113.1 GCA_947372405.1 Verrucomicrobiaceae bacterium | reverse complement strand
TAATATCCGAATCCATGACTCCACCACCACTCATCATCGTCACTTCGGGAAACGACGTCGCAGGGCATGACATCGTCGGCTATCTCGGAATTGTCCGCGGGATCATCGTTCGCGCGACGGGCATCGGTCGCGGACTGGTCGGCGGACTGCGTTCCATCGCCGGCGGCAACATTCCCGAATACGCGGCGGTTTGCGAGGAGGCGCGCGACCATGCCTATCAGATCATGCTCCAGCACGCGAAGGAACTTGGAGCGGACGCGGTGATCGCTTTCCGCTACGACGCCACCGAGTTCATGCAGGGCTCAACCGAAGTGCTGGCCTATGGCACGGCGGTGAAACTCAGCCGCCGGTGAGGCCGCCCAGGAATTCCCAGACCGCTTTCTGGACATTTTGAAATCCCCTCGCCTGCGGAACCGCATACATCGGTGTCCACGGCAGTGGGGATGATAGAAAATCCGCGGGCACGGGGATCATTTCGACTCCTTCTTTCCGGCAGAGTTTCTCCACCCGCCGGAGGTGCCAGGCGGAAGTGCAAACACCGACACGTTTCCAAGATTTCTCGAAGATGAGATTTTTGTAAGCATGGATTTCCTCCCCGGTGGTGCGGGGAGTTGATAGGCGGGTGATGGCGGCATCCGGAATGCCGATGGCTTTCCACAGCGTGGCCGTGTCTTCAGCGATGGAACGATCACCTCCGATATCGGTGACGTTGAGACCACTGGCGACGAGATGCCGCGTCTCTCCTGATAGAAACAATTTCGCCGGCACGAAAATGCGATCGCCGGACGGGCCGAACTGGGCATCGCCGCCGGGTGTGACCGAAGATCCGCCGCCAAGCACGCAGATGGCGTCGAAGGGTTCGGACGGATTCGCCATCGACGCGTAGGGTGATTCGAGTTTTCCCAAAAGCCAGCCACCGAACCACGCGTTTCCCGTAAGCGTGTAAACGCACAAGACCAGCACGGCGACCAGGCGACCGCCGCGCGACAGTCCGGGCAACGCGGCGAGAGCCATCAGTCCGAGCCAGATCAGACCGGAAGGAAGCACGAGAAAGCCGATGACTTTTTTCGCGATGAGCAGCGAAGGCATCGAAACCACCAGCAGGCCAAGGCAGACGATGGCGGGCAGCAACAGCGGAGTGGACGCGCGAATTCGAGAATGCCGGATCACCGGGCAGTGCATAGCGTTTTTCAGGCGATGGAGTCGAGAAACTTGGGAATCCTCCGCCCAAGTTGCTCTTGCCGCCACTTCACCCTGCTTTTAGAGTCCGTCCAGTGTCTTCCATCCAATCAGCTCTCCGCCTGCTGGTCTTTGCGGCCTTCGTTCTGCCGTCGTGGTCGCTGGCGGCGGCCCCGCATGACAAGCCTGCCTATCCGATCCTTTTGGACGGAAGCACGCAATACGCGGCGTTTCCAAGACCTCTGGAAACCTATCCGCCCGCGGCCGCCGGCATCGTGGAAACACTGAAGACACGGGCGTCTGCGGAACCATTCAACATCGCTGCATCGGTCATCTTCCTGCTGGCGATCCTCCACACATTTGCCGCCAGTTCGTTCATCAAGCTCGCCCACCGCTATGAACATGATCATGAGGAGGAGTTGAGGAAACGCGGAGTCCGCGACGATCTCCACCCCGATGGAGTGCCTGAAGTTTCCTTCAAGGCCACTTTGTTCCATTTCCTCGGCGAGGTGGAAGCGGTGTTCGGCCTGTGGGTGATCGGACTGGCCATCGCCGCGGTGTATTTCCATTCGTGGTCGGATTTCGTTTTTTATGTGGCGAAGGACCGCGACTATACCGAGCCGCTTTTCGTGGTGGTGATCATGGCCATCGCCGCAAGCCGGCCGGTGCTTCGTTTCGCGGAGGCGATGATGTCGAAAGCCGCCGCGCTTGGCAAAGGCACACCCTCCGCATGGTGGCTCAGCGTACTGATCCTCGCGCCGATCCTTGGCTCGTTCATCACCGAGCCGGCAGCCATGACGATCGGAGCGCTTCTGCTCGCGAAGAAATTCTATCGGTTCAAGCCGTCCGCGAAACTCGCCTATGGCACGCTCGGGTTGTTGTTTGTGAACATCTCGGTAGGAGGAACGCTCACCCACTTCGCAGCGCCGCCGGTGCTGATGGTCGCCGGAAAATGGGGCTGGGATACTCTCTTCATGTTTGAGCACTTCGGCTGGAAGTCTGTGATTGGCATCCTCGTCTCCAGCACGTTCTATCTGATGGCTTTCCGCAAGGATCTCCACCAACTGTCCGACAGGGCGGATGGCAGGGAAGACGGCGTCGTTCAAACCTCCACCTGGCTGGAACGGGAAAACCCTGTGCCCGGCTGGGTCACGTGCGTCCACCTATTCTTCCTCGCGTGGACGGTTTACACGGCCCACTATCCGGTCTTGTTCATCGGTGGATTCCTCTTCTTCACCGCGTTTTCCACCGCCACCGGACATCACCAGAACCCGGTCTCGCTGCGCGGCCCGATGCTGGTTGGATTCTTCCTCGCGGGCTTGGTCATCCACGGCGGCTGCCAGGCATGGTGGATCGCACCGGTGATCACCTCGCTCAACCACCAGATGCTGATGCTCGGCGCGACGGTTCTAACTGCTTTCAACGACAATGCCGCCATCACCTATCTCGCGGCGCAGGTGCATGACATCTCCCTCATCGCGAAACACGCGGTGGTCGCAGGCGCGGTGGCTGGAGGAGGACTCACCGTGATCGCCAACGCGCCAAACCCCGCCGGCCAAAGCATCCTGTCGAAACATTTCAAGGACGGCATCTCGCCAATCGGTCTGCTGCTTGGTGCACTCATTCCAACGATCATCGTCTATCTCTGTCTCATGCTGCTGCCGAACGGAAATCAGCCTGAGCAACCGGTCGAATCCGTTCTTGAAAACAAAACCATCACCCATTGATCCATGTTCACAGGACTCGTTGAAGCCACAGGCACGGTCGTTTCACTGGAAACCAAAGGCGAGCAGGCACGCCTGACACTGAATCTCCCCTTCGCCGCCGAACTCAAGCTCGGCGACTCGGTGGCCGTCAACGGATGCTGCCTCACCGTGGCGGATCTGGCCAACAGCGGAACTTCGTTCGATCTGCTCGGATCCACGTTGCGCGTCACCTCTCTCGGTGAACTGCGGGAGGGATCTTGCGTCAATCTCGAACGGGCCATGATGGCCGGCGACCGATTTGGCGGGCATTTCGTGCAGGGTCACGTGGATGCCAGCGGAAAAATCACCCGTCTCGACACCAGCGGTCAGGACCACATCGTCGCGGTTTCCCTGCCCCCTGAAATCCACATGCTGTGCGTGGACAAGGGGTCGCTTGCCATCGACGGCATTTCCCTGACCATCGCCGAACTGACAGCCGAAGGCGCGGTTTTCTGGATCACTCCACATACCTGGGAAAACACCCATCTCCACGCCGCCCGCGTTGGTCAGACGGTGAATCTGGAAGCGGACATGCTCGCGAAGTATGTGGAGAAACTCGTGTCCGCCAGACTTCCGAAGGAGGGTTAATCCGCTAGATCCGCGTGAATCATCACGTCGAGATGGATCAGATCGTTGACGACGTGCTTCCCCAGAAACCTGAAGAACCTCCCGGAACCATAGATGCTGCCGAATTCAGTGCGGTCGATCGCCAGGACGCCCTGCCCGGTCAGCCGCTTGCCATCGGCGGAGGCGATGCAAACGGGAAACTCCACCGGACGCGTGACTCCGCGGAGCGTGAAGCGACCCTTGAGAACATGGCTTGGCAAGCCATCGCCACCGGATGGAATCGGAACCGCACTCTCCGCAACGAACTCCGCTTTCGGATACAGATCCGTCTGGAAAAAATCCGGACTCTTGAGATGTGCGATCAGCATGGAATTCCATGAATTATCCGTTAGATCGTCGCAAGTCATGGAGTTCATGTCGACAGAGAAACCGGCGGACGAGAGAACACCGTCGTGAATGCCAATCTCTCCAGAGGCCAACCGGATCGAGCCATAGTGCTGGTTGAAAAGATTGCGGCCGGTCCAACGGATGACGCTTGCCGTGGCATCGATCCGATAGATGCCGTTGACGACGGGAGTAGCCGGGATTTTCCCTGCTCCCTCAAACGGCAGGCCAGCAGCCTCCCAACCGGCCAAGCCATCTTCAAAACACGAGACGCGCGAGTAACCGGCGGCCCTCAGCCTTTCCGCCGCCACCTTGGAATCAAGAGAACTCCCTCCCGCACCATAGACGATGATGGGCGTCTCCTTCGATGGCGCGAGTTCCGCCACCTTGTCGAGAAAGACCATTTCATAGACGCAGGCGTTGAGGGATCCGGGAATCCGCCGGGCGGCGTGGATTTCCTCAGGCAGCACGTTGAGCAGCAGATGGGATTCTCCGGATTGCTGGAGCTTGTTCAATTCGTTGGCATTCATGATAGATAGGGGTAGTCGGTGTATCCTTCGGGACCGGGTGAATAGAAGGTGGCGGCGTTCGGTGCAGTGAGTGGAGCGCCGGCCTTGATGCGTGCGGGCAGATCCGGGTTGGCGAGGAAACCGGTGCCGAAGGCCACGGCGTCGAGTTGTCCAGCCTGGATCGCGGCGTTCGCCTCGTCAGCTTGATAGCCCATGTTGCCGATAATCACTCCCTGATAGAGTTCGCGGATCGGAGTAAGAACATCCCCGCTTTGCTGCTGGAAGAAATCGCCGCGCATGACGTGGAGGTAGGCGAGCTTGCAGTCGTTCAACCGCTTCGCCAGCCATGTCGCGAGGCCGATAGGATCGCTGTCGATCATGCTGTTGTAACTGTTGAGCGGAGAGATGCGCAGACCGACGCGGTCGCTACCCCAGACTGAGGAAACGGCCTTGATGACTTCCAGCATGATACGCGCGCGGTTTTCGATGGAACCGCCGTATGGACCACTGCGCTTGTTGGATCCATCGCGCAGGAACTGGTCCAGCAGATAACCGTTCGCACCGTGCACCTCGACACCGTCGAATCCCGCTTCCTTGGCGTTTTGCGCGGCCTTGCGGAAACCTTCGATGATGCCGGGAATCTCGTCGTCACGCAGTTCGCGAGGCGTGACGTAGGGTTTCTTGCCTTCCGGCGTGTGGACCTCGTCACCAACGATCGGAATGGCACTGGGGGCCACGGGCTGCACGCCGTTGTTGAGCAGCGGATGGCAGGCGCGGCCGCCGTGCCAGATCTGGAGGAAGATGCGGCCACCTGCGGCGTGGACGGCATCGGAGGTAAGTTTCCATCCGGCGACCTGGGCATCGGAATAGATGCCGGGTTCCATCCAGAACGAGGAGTTTCCTGCCATCGCCATGGTGGCTTCTGCGATGATGAGGCCCGCACTGGCACGCTGCGAGTAATACTCGGCCATGAGCGGACCGGGCACGTGGTCGGCATTCGCGCGGCAACGGGTGAGCGGAGCCATCAGAATCCTGTTAGGTATCGTGAGAGAACCCAGAGCGAGTGGTGTGAATAGATCGGACATGATTTCGGTGTTTGTGTGTGTTTAGTTGAGAAGACCTGAGAAGGACTTGCGGCCGGACCAGAGCAGGAAGGCGGCGAGCAGACAAATGACTACCAAAGGCGGAGAGGTGAGGCCGGAGCCTTTGGTCAGGAAAACATGGAAGGCCAGGATATTGATGATAATGGGGCCAAGCACGAGCAGGCCTAAGTTGCGAGTCTTCGGAATGGCCACCAGAACACCACCCATGATCTCGCACACCTTGACAAACGTCAGGAATCCTGTGGGGAAGGTGGCCGCCATGAAGAGCTTGTGCGGCGCATCCGCGGGCGACGGATCATCCGGCATGGGAATGAAGTGGAGGAAGAAGTTCAGTCCGAAGACGAGGAACAACAGGCCGAGAAGGCCTCCGGCGATGTTAGGGATGTGTTTCATGTTTGGAGTATGGTTGGTTTGTGTTTGGTTGTCTTATTGCAGGTCGAAAAGAATGCCCTCGATGTCTTCGTTTGCGGAGATGGTGAAAACGCCGCTGTCTTCCGTATTAGCGGCATCGCCCGCGGCGATTGATATGCCATTGGCTGCGGCGGACCCAGAGATGAGCTGGAACCAGACGCCCCGTCCGTTTCTTACCTCATGGGTGACGGCTTGTCCGGCCTTGAGGCGGATCCGATAGATGTCCGCTTCCTGATGGATGGTGGCTGAATCCTCACGGCCATCCGGCGAAATGACGAGTACCTTGGCCGAGGCTTCGGTTTCCGGCGAGGGATGCCACTCGGTATAGGACGGCTTGAGTCCCTGGGCGCGCGGTTTGATCCAGATCTGGAGGAAATGGGCGGGCTCGCTGCGCGAGGGATTGAACTCGGAGTGGGCGACACCCGATCCGGCGCTCATGAGCTGGATCTGGCCGGGCTTGAGCTGGCGGCCGTTCCCCATGCTGTCCTTGTGTTCCAGCGCACCTCCGACGACATAACTGAAAATTTCCATGTCCCGGTGCGGGTGCGTGGGGAAACCCGCACCCGGCGCGACTTGGTCCTCGTTGATCACGCGCAGGCTGCGGAAACCCATCTGCGAGGGATCGTAGTAATCGGCGAAACTGAAGGTGTGCCGGCTGTTCAACCAACCGTGGTCGGCGTGACCGCGTTCAGAGGATCTGCGGATGTTCGTTTTCATGATGGGAGGATGATTCCACCTTTCCGCGAAAGCGTCTAATGCCACTTGCTTTGGAAGTTCATGCGTTCTGGTTATGAAGTGTCTTGTCAGCGGACAGCCAATCGTGACATCTTCCAGCATGGAATTCCACCAGCTTCGTTACTTCGTCGCCGCCGCGGAGGAGAAGAGCATGTCCCGTGCGGCGGAACGTGTGCATGTCTCGCAGCCCGCGCTAAGCCGGCAGATCGCGCTGCTGGAGGAGGAAATCGGAGTGATGTTGTTCGACCGCGTTCGCAAACGCATCCACCTAACGGAGGCTGGCGGTTTCTTCCTCGTGAAAGCCCGACAGCTCCTCTGCGACGCGGAATCCGGGGTGCAGCAGGTGCGCGAGCAGTTCGGCGGTGTGCGGAGGACGCTCAGGCTCGGGTTCATCGGTCCGTTCCTCGACGACCTGGTGGCCCCGGCAGTTAGAGAGTTCCAGCAACGCCACCCGAATTCCAAGGTGAGCCTCTTCGACCTCGCGCCGCGGGCCCAGCTCGACCGGCTCCGCCAACACGAGCTGGACGCGGCCATCCTCGGCAACATCGAGGACCACGAACGCGATGCGTTCACGGTGAAACGGATCTCCCGACACCGCATGGCCGTGGTTCTGCCGGTCGATCATCCGCTGGCAGCAAAGAAGTCGGTGAAACTCGCCGCTTTGAAAAACGACGACTGGGTCTCGCTCTCCAACGCGTTTTATCCCGGACGCCGCGAGTTTCTAACTCAATGCTGCGGGCAGGCGGGATTCACACCAAGAATCGTCGCCGAGCTGGATTCATTACCGATGATGCTCGCCACCGTGGCCACCAGCGGAGGCGTGGGCCTGATTCCGGGACATGCGGCCAAACTCCCCCACTCCGGCTGTGTCATCATTCCCCTCACCACGCCGGTCATCACCACGCAGCTTCTGTTAGTGCTGCCCAAACCAGCGCCAAGCCCGGAACTCGCGGGACTTATCGCCCTGATAGCGGAGCGCGCTGCGGACCTTGGGGATACGTAAGATCAGCCGCATTTCGGACACACCCCGAAGAACTCCAGTTCGTGATATAAGTTGCGAAACCCGGTTTTCTCACGGATTTCGTCCTCCAACTGGTGGACCGGGCATGGTGCCTGGATCGCGGCGATGCTGCCGCAGCTCGTGCAGATGAGATAGTCGCTGTGGCGGCCGGGAACCAGCAGGGTGAAGTAGGCGGCGCGCTCGTGCAAACCGAGACGCCTGACGATACCGTGTTCGGCGAGGCGCTGGAGCAGCCGGAAAACCGTGGCCTTGTCACATTGGTCGGCGAGGCGCTTCGAACCGACGAGTTCCGCCAGCGTCATCGGTCGTTCGTTTTCCAGCAGTGTGACGAGCAACTCCTCGAGCGCCTTGGTCCGCCGCAGTCCGGCCTTTCGGCAGCGGTCGATGGTTTCCTTCACTAACGGATTCATGGATGGTCGAAAAATTTCAGAACAAGTCCGGCTGCGCATCGCCCGCTCCGGGTGGCGGAGGTGGGGCACCGATCTTCGCGTAGGCTGCGGGCATGGCCGTCCTGCCGCGTGGAGTCCGCATCAGGTAACCCTGCATGATGAGGAAAGGCTCGTGAACCTCCTCGATGGTGGCGGAGTCTTCGCCCACTGCGACGGCAAGCGAGTTCAGGCCGACCGGGCCGCCGTTGAACTTGTAGATCAGCACTTCCAACAAGCGCTTGTCCATTTCATCGAGCCCCTGTGAATCGATCTCGATCATCGCCAGCGCGGCGTCGGCGATCTCGCCGCTGATGAGCCCCTTGCCACGAACCTGCGCGAAGTCCCGCACCCAGCGCAGCAGGGCGTTGGCCACGCGCGGCGTGCCACGCGAGCGCGACGCCACCTCCAGCGCGCCCGCACGATCGATCGGCACGTCCAACAATCCGGCGGAGCGTTCGATGATGTGGGCGAGTTCGTCGTGGGTGTAGTAATCCAGCCGGTTTACCAGCCCGAATCGCGAGCGCAACGGAGCGGTGAGCATGCCCGAACGGGTGGTCGCACCGACCAGCGTGAAACGCGGCAGGTTGATCTGGATCGAACGCGCGGACGGGCCGGAGTCGATGATGATGTCCAGGCGGTAGTCCTCCATCGCCGGATAGAGGTATTCCTCGATGGCCGGGTGCAACCGGTGGATTTCATCGATAAACAGGATGTCGCCCTTCTGGATGTTGGTGAGGATGCCGGCGAGGTCCCCGGCCTTTTCGATCTGCGGGCCGGAAGTCGTGTGCAACTGCGTCCCTGCGGCGCGGGCGATCAGGTTGGCCAGCGTGGTTTTCCCCAATCCGGGCGGACCGGAAAGCAGGACGTGGTCCAGCACGTCGCCGCGTTGTTTGGCCGCCTCCAGCATGAGGAGGATGCGGTCCTTCACCTTCTCCTGGCCGATGAACTCGGAAAACGCGGGCGGGCGCAACGAGACATCGAACGCCGTGGCCGGCGCGGTGGTGGTTTGCTGGTAGAAATTTTCGGACATCGGGCTCCCGGGCATTGGAAACCAGACGGTGGCGTGTGAGAAGCGCGGATTTTCACCGGAGGTGGAAGCCCGCCAATCCCGGCTTCTGATCAGCAAGAGAAACAGGAACGCTGTCATCGAAGGATTGCCCTGGCATGCACGAACAACAAAAGACCAAGCAGCTCAGCCAAACGCAAAACAAGATCGGGAACGGAAGATGTATTCAACGCGGACTCGTTTCATCATGGTGGGTCTGCCAAGCCAACATGATGGCTGGCCACCCGCTGGTCCGCCGCAGGCACGATCATGCGGAAAAATCAAATCGACCGACGCGGGATTTCTTCCTAGGTTGGATTTGCGTGCCGAGCGAACAACCCGTCACCCTGCCTCTTGAGTCCGCGGAGCCGATGTTTCTGCGGTCCCTGCTGCGTTTGCCGTGGGACTTCGTGGCGAGCGTGCTGGGTTTGCTTTACTGGGCGATTTTCGGCGGCTTGCTGACCTTGATCGGCGGGCCGCTGCATCTGATCCTGCCGCGGAGGACAGGTGAATGGCTGGGGCGGCACTGCCTGCATCATTTGTTCCGCTGGTTTGTGGTTTATCTGCGGTTGGCAAGACTTGTCCGGGCGGATACTTCGGCGCTGGATCAACTGGGAAAATCCGGAGATGCGTTCATCGTGGCGCCGAACCATCTGTCGCTCTGGGATGTGGTGTTTATCATCGCGCGTCTGCCGCGGGCGGTGTGCGTGATGAAGAAGGCGATCCTGCTCAATCCGGTGCTGGGCGGAGGCGCGAGGTTGGCGGGATACATTGCCAACGACGGCACGACGCGCATGATCCGCAACGCGGCGAAATCGCTCTCGGAGGGCGGGCAGCTCCTGTTGTTTCCCGAGGGCACACGCACGCGGCCGGACGCGCGCTGGATCAATCCGCTCAAGGGCGGCTGCGCGATCATCGCGCTGCGCGCCGGAGTGCCGGTGCGGCCGGTGTTCATCCGCAGCAACACCCGGTTTCTTGAAAAGGGCTGGCCGCTGTGGAAACGGCCGGTTTATCCGATCCACATCCGCATCGAGGTGGGTGAGCCGCTGGTGGCGGAGGCCGGGGAGAGCGCACAATCGTTCACGCGCAGGCTGGAAGAAGTGTTCGAGCAGGAGCTGAGCAAGCCGGATCCACTACGGCGACAGGTGGACGCTTGCTAGACCGCATGCCGGACCCTACAAGCACGGGCAGATGGCTGAACCGCGCCCCATCATCCTGATCCCGAGCTACAACACCGGCCGCATCCTCCGGGAAACCGTGGCCGGCGTACTGGATCTGGAAACTCCGGTGTGGGTGGTGATCGATGGTTCCACGGACGGCTCACCGGACTTGCTGCGGGAGTTCGAAAATTCGGGCCATCCCGGCTTCCGGGTGCTGCGTTTCTCACCGAACGCGGGCAAGGGCTCGGCGGTCATGCGCGCGCTGGAGGAAGCGGTGAACGCGGGCTTCACCCATGCGCTGACGATGGATGCGGACGGTCAACATCCGGCGAAAAGCATTCCGGCGTTTCTCGAACTTTCGCGGCAGTATCCGCAGGCCGCGGTTTTCGGCGTGCCGGTCTTCGACGCGTCCGCCCCGGCGCTGCGCGTCAATGGCCGCAAGGTGTCGAATTTCTGGGTGAATCTCGAAACGCTGTTCTGGGGCGTGAACGATTCGTTGTTCGGCATGCGCCTCTATCCGGCGGCGGAGCTGTTAGCGGTGATGCGCTCCACGCGTTTCGCCCGGCGCTTTGATTTCGATCCCGAAGTGGCGGTGCGGATGGCATGGCGCGGGGTGCCGGTCCTCAACCTGCCCACGCCCGTACGCTACCCGAGCAAGGAGGAAGGCGGCGTCTCGCAGTTCCGCTACCTGCGGGACAACACACTGCTCACGGGCATGCACATCCGCCTGTTTTTCGGGTTTCTCATCCGCCTGCCGCTGATGCTGACGCGCGGTGGAAACCCTCTCCGAAACCTCAACCCTCCGGGCAATTGACGGACGAGGATTTCAAACGCATCGCCGCGTTGTTCCCCGGCCGATGGAACCGGAACTACGTGGCTGCGAAGCTGCGGACGGACCCGCTTTATACGGCGCTCGCGGAAATCCTGCGC
>CANBTO010000112.1 GCA_947372405.1 Verrucomicrobiaceae bacterium | reverse complement strand
ATGCCTTCCGGGGAGTCTGTGGTGACATGACTGGCGACGTCAGGCATGGCGCCGTATTCGGTTTGGAAGTTGATGACTCCCTTTTCAATGGCGGTGGCGGTGGTGAGAGTTTTGCTGTGGCGCGGTGGTGAGGGGCTCATCACAAATATTAAGACCCCCAGAATGACAAGACTCAGGAAGGTTGCGGCTGCAACATTCGCGAGGTCGAAGCGCCGGGACTTCTGCATGCCATCCATGACCGGTGTTTCGCTCATGACGCAAGACGTAGCAGTATGGGAAAGCAATTCAAGGAAGGATGATGCCCGGGATGCTTTGAATCATCAGGGCTGTTCACCAAGTGAGGACGTCATCTTCGGTTCCAAGTTTTCCATCCGGACCAGGAGAATAGGCCGCGACGCGGCGGTTCTTGAGGTCGATGGTTCTGTTGCCGAGGGTGAAATGCAGGTGGCCTGCGTTCCGGGTGTCGAGTTCGATGGTGTAGGGGTTTCCCCACCGATCGAAGAGACCTTCGATTGAGGTTCCGGATTTGGAGTAAATCAGGCTGTTCTTGCGGTTCTTGCCTTCTCTTGCATTCAGGAACTTGATGCCGCGGGTGTTTTGGATTTTTCCGGTCTGGGGTTCCATTCCGAGTAGAATGGTCAGGAGTTGAATGCCTTCCGGGGAGTCGGTTGTTATGTGGGCTCCAACGTCGGGGATGTTTCCTAATTCGGTTTGGAAATTGATGACTGCGGATTCAAGTGCGATGGCGGTCGATGACTCTGTTGTCCTGCGGCAGCCTATGTTTCTTGGTCCCAAAAAATATGCAATGAACGCCAGAAAGATAAGACCCAGGAAGGTTGCGGCTGCTACATTCGCGAGGTCGAAGCGCCGGGACTTTTTCCGCCCATCCATTTCCGGTGTTTCACTCATGACGAAAGACGTAGCAGTATGGGAAAGCAATTCAAGGAAGGATGATGCCCGGGATGCTTTGAATCATAAGGGCTGTTCACCAAGTAATGACGTCGTCTTTGGTTCCAAGTTTTCCATCCGGCCCAGGGGAATAGGCTGCGACGCGGCGGTTCTTGAGTTCGATGGTCTTGTTGCCGATGGTGAAATGAAGGTGGCCTGCGTTTTGGGTGTCGAGTTCGATGGTGTAGGGGTTTCCCCACGGATCGAAGAGACCTTCGATTGAGGTTCCGGACTCGGAATAGATCAGGCCGTTTTTGCGGTCTTTGCCTTCCTTTACATACAGAAGCTTGATGCCGCGGGTGTTTTGGGGTTTTTGGATCTGGGGTTCCAGACCCAGCAGGATGGACAGGAGGTTGATGCCTTCTGAGGAGTCGGTGGTGACATGACTGGCGGCGTCAGGGAGGGCTCCGTATTCGGTTTGAAAATTGATTACAGCGCTTTCGATTGCGATGGCGGTGGCGAGGGCGTATTTGCTGCGGTTGGGACGCGGGTCAACATGGCCCGCCGTAAACATATAGACTGCCGGAATGGTGAGTCCCAAGACGGTTCCAATCGCAACATTTGCAATGCTGAAGCGTCGTGACTCATGCTTGCCATCCATGCCCGGCTTCTTATTCATGGGTGATAGATGTGAAAAAGAAACGGACTGAAGTCCGTGACTACTTTTTGGTGGCGGCGATGAGCGGCGCGGTGAAATCCCTGACGGCTTTAGCGGGGTTGTCCTGGTTCAGTTCCACCTGCTTGACGATGGCGGAGCCGACGATGACTCCGTCGGCGGCTGCGGCGACCATGGCGGCCTGTTCGGGGGTGCTGATGCCGAAGCCGACGCAGACCGGTACGTCGGTGTGGGCTTTGATGGAGGCAACGAGTTCCGCGATGTTTGCGGATGGCGCGCCGTGGGCCCCCGTGACGCCGGTGCGGGAGAGCGCATAGATGAAACCTTCCGACGATTGCGCCAGCAACTTCACGCGCTCCGGCGGAGTGGTGGGGGCGATGAGGCGGATGTGCTTGAGTCCCGCACCCACGGCGAGGTCGGTGTTGAGCGCGGCCTCGTCCGGCGGCAGGTCTAACAAAAGGATGCCATCGGCGCCGGCGGCCGCGGCGTCGTGATGGAAGGCTTCGAAGCCATAGGTGAAGACCGGGTTGAGATAGGTGAAGAGTACGATGGGTGTTTCATGCGTTTTGCGGAAATCGCGGATGAGGTCCAGCACATGATGCGTGGTCATGCCGGACCTGAGCGCGCGGTCGGCGGCCATCTGGTTGACGATGCCGTCGGCGAGCGGATCGGAGAACGGCAGTCCGAGCTCGATGATGTCCGCGCCGAGGTCGGCGAGGGTTTTCATGATTTCCAGGGATTTGTCGAAATCCGGATCACCGGCGGCGATGTAGGCGACGAACGCCTTTTTGTTAGCCTCGCGAAGTTTCTGGAAAGTGGTGGAGAGACGGTCGGGCATGGTAAAGAAGTGGAAAGTGATCGGTGAGCAGTGATCAGTGGAAGATAAACAAGATGCTTAACCCCGTTTGACGAGGGCTTCGCAGGCCTTGATGTCGAGTTTGCCGGAGGCGAGGACGGGGATCTCGTTGACGGGGACGATCTGTTTCGGGCACCAGAGGGAGGACAACCCCTCATCCAACAACTTGTAGCGGAGGTCGATGCATTCCTGTTCGAGGGCGGGTCCGGCGATGGTGGAGAGCAGGAGGATGGCCTCGCCTTTCTGTTCGTCCGGCACGCCGACGACGGCGATGCGGCGCTCGGTCTCGCCATCGAGGCCGAGGACCTTGTTGATGGCGGCCTCCACGGTTTCGTGGGGAACCATTTCACCCGCGATCTTGGAGAAGCGTGAAATTCGGCCTTCGATGTAGAGGAAGCCGTCGTCATCCACACGGCCGACATCACCGGTGCGGAACCAGCCGTCCTTGAGGACATCGGCGGTTTTCTTCGGATCGCCGAGATAGCCCGGAAAAACGTTGGAGCCCTTGAACCAGATGATGCCCTGTTTGTTGATGGGGATCGGTTGTTCGGTGGCGGGATCAGTGATGCGGATGGCGAGGCCGGGCAGCATCTGACCGACGGAGCCGTTGCGCGAGCATGGCAGAGTGACGGCGTCCTTCTCCGGTTCGGGGTCCGGCAGGTTGACGTTGGAGGCGGGCGAGGTTTCCGTCAGGCCGTAGCCTTCCTGCGGGCGGACGCCGAATTTCTCCTCGAAGGCGTTGGCGAGGGATTGCGGCAGTTTCTCCGCGCCGGTGACTACGAGTTTTAACGAGGAAAGCTGCGCGGGGTCGATGCGCTTCATGTAACCCCGGAGGAATGTGGGGGTGGAAAGGAAGACGTTGATCTGATGGAGGGCGATGAGTTCCGCGAGGCGCTTGGTTTCAAGCGGGCTGGGATAGGTGACGAGGTTCACGCCCTCGATGACGGGGAACCAGAGCGTGACGGTGCAGCCGAACGAGTGGAAAAGCGGCAGGCAGCCGAGAATGGCGGAGCCGTCCGGCAGGTCGAGGCGCGAGGCGAACTGGGTGACGTTGGCCAGCATGTTGCGGTGGCTGAGCACGACGCCCTTGGGCTCGCCGGAGGAGCCGGAGGTGAAGAGCAGTGTGGCCTCGTCGTTGCCGCGGCGTTTGTTCAGGCCCAGCACGGCGCCAAGCACGGCGGCAGGCAGGACCTTCGAAACAGCGGCCCAGGTGACGATCTTCTTCTTGAGCAGCGGCATGACGCGCTCGATGAGGATGAGGTCCCTGTTAGGCGGCCATGGGAAGGAGGAGATTTTTCTAACAAACGGATCCGCGGTGATGAAGCGGTCCACGCCGGACTGGCGGATGCACGAGCGGATGGCCTCGGGACCGGCGGTGAAGTTCAGGTTCACCGGGGTCTTGCCGGCGAAGATGACGGCGAGATTGGCGATGAGGCCGGCTTTCCCGGGAGGCAGCACGATGGCGACGCGCGGCTGGTCGGTTTCCTGCTTGATGAACTTGGAGAACGCGATGGCCGCCGGCAGGATCTTGTCATAGGTCAGCTCGGTGTCATCGGCGCCGTCGAAGATGCGGTTTCGTGAACCGTGTTTCTTCAGCCCCTCCAACAGCACCATGGCGAGCGAGCCCTTGAACAAGGCGCGCGAGCTGTAAGCCTCTTCGGCTGCTTCTAACAGCGCCTGATGGAATGCGGCGACGCTTGAATCGGCGGCGGGGACCGGTTTCGCAACAGCGAAAACCGAGTGGGGCAGGGAGGAACGGCGTTCGACGGAGAGGCAGGACTCGCGCGGGCAGTCGATGGCAACCACCAAGAGCGGCAGTTTGAAGGCGCAAAGCGCACGCAGGTGGGACGAGGGGATGTGGCAGGACGAGGCGTTGCGTGCGGTCGTACGGCCCGGCACATAGATGAGCACACCGCCGTTGGCGAGGTAGGGCTGAAGCTGGGCACCGGCGTCCGCGGGCGCGGCGTCCGCGGCGGAGAACATGGCTCCGGAACCGGACCGTTCGAGGTGGCCGCGCAACATGGGATCATGATGCGAACTTTCCTCGATGAGCCAGGTGATTTTCCTCCCTGCGAACAGGCGTTCGAGGTGGAGAAGCTGTTCGAAACTCAGGCGGCCGGGGATGACCAGCACGCCGGTGGTTGGGATGCGGTCTTTGTGCAGGAAATGGGTGGAGGATGAGGACATTGCGGGAGATCTGGGATGCGGAGAGACTCGAAGTCTCGCTCCACGGGCATTTACAACGGATTTTCCCCGGCGAGGCACGGAATTTCTCCGGGAAACCACCGGAATCTGGCGCTCAGTCCGCAGGGAGCCCGTGCAAGGCCGGCATTTTGTAGAGTGAGAACTCCGAGATGCAGGGCGTGGCGGCTGAATGCGTGACGCGCAAGCGCAGCCGTCCGGCGGTGACCGGGCTCGCAAGCCGCACCAGAACCTGGTTGCCGACGGTTTTCCCGGTGTGGATCTCCTTCCATCCTCCGTCGAGCCAGGCGTCGACCCCGAAGGCGTCCACACGCTGGCCCAAACGGATCTGCTCGCGCAGGCGGATGACGTCGAAGGTGGCCGCGGATTTCAGATAGATCTCGGCGGTCGGAGCGGCCGTGCCATCGTCAGGAGCCCAGTAACTCCCGATGTCGCTGTCCGTTAGATTGGCGGGTGAAAAACGCCCGTCTCCACCACGTGTCGGGCCGGTGGCATGGGCGCCGGCGGCGAAGTCTTTCGAAAGCAATCCGTCGCGCAGACTGCGGAATTCCGTGAGTGATCGCACATCGCCGTCACGGAGTTTTCCATCGCGGTCCGGCGGCACGTTGAGGATGAGGTTCGCGCCGCGGCCCACGCTCTTGAACCAGATGTCCAACAGCGTTTCCGGGGATTTGATTTCGGTATCCTCCTGCGCGCGCCAGAACCATCCGGGGCGGATCGAAACATCGGCTTCCGCAGGCACCCACAGGTCGCCGTGGGGAACGCCGCTGGCGACGTCTCCGGGTCTAACGGAATCCATGGTGTCCCACTGCGGGTATTTCACGAAACCCTGTTCCGAGCCGCCCCAGCGCGCGTCGCCCGCGCTCCACGCCACGCATTGCGGCTGGAGCTTGCGGATCATCTCCACCAGTATTGGAAACTGATAGTAGCCGTCCGTGATGGTGCGGGTCTCGTTCGCGCCGCCATAGTATCCATCGCCGCCGTTCGCTCCATCGAACCAGACTTCGAAGACCGGGCCGTAGTTTGACATGACTTCCCGGATTTGTTCGTGAAAGGTTTTCACATAACCCGGCCGGGCGTATTCGGCGTTGTTGCGGTCCCACGGGGAAACATAGATACCTAACTTCATGCCTTCCGCCCGGCAGGCTTCGGAGAACTCTTTCAGCATATCTCCGGTGCCGTTCTTCCACGGGCTTTTGGAGATGTCATGTGTGGTGGTCTTGGTGGGCCACAGGCAGAAGCCGTCGTGGTGTTTCGCCGTCAGGATCATGCCCTTCATCCCCGCGTCCTTGAAGTGGCGGACGATCGCCCGCGCGTCGAACGACGTGGGGTTGAAAAGCCTCTCGCTCTCGTTGCCATAGCCCCATGCGCGGCCGGTGTAGGTGTTCAGCCCGAAGTGGACGAAGCCATAGTATTCCATGCGCTGCCATGCGAGCTGCCTCTCGTGGGGCACCGCACCGAAAGGTGGCGGCGGTTTTGCGGCGAGGGCGTGCGCGGCTGTGAAAAGCAGCAGGGCGAAGGCGGTTCGGGGGAGGGGGGACATGGCGGAGGGATTGGCAACATGATGTGGCAAACCCCGGGAAAAATCACCTCAAATGTTCGATGGCGTCTCGCAGGTCGCCCTCCGTCACGGTGTCGATCACCTTTGCCTTGCCCGGCGCGTCCAGCACGACGAAGCGGATGGCCCCGGCGGAGAACTTTTTGTCCCTCGCGAGTTTCTCCATCACCGTGTTTGTGGAAATGGAAACGTCCAGCCGCAGCGGGAGGTGGAATTTATCCAGCAGCGCGATGATTTCCGAGGACGCATCCGGCGCGAGCCCCGCGCGGCGCTCTGATAGAAACAGCGCGGCCTTGACGCCCAGCGAGATCGCCTCGCCGTGGAGCATCTCGCCGTAGGGGACGGATGCCTCGATGCCGTGGCCGATGGTGTGGCCGAAGTTGAGCAGCGCCCGCACTCCGATCGTTTCATGTTCGTCCGCCTCCACCACGCGCGCCTTGATGGCGATGTTGCGCGCGATCAATTCCGCCGGCACGTCGCGGCTTGAGGGATCGAGCGCGGCGAGATCGTCCAGCATCGCGGCGTCGCGGATGGCGGCGTGTTTGATCGCCTCCGCGAAACCCTCGTGAAACTCCCGGTCCGGCAGCGTGCGCAACGTTTCCGGATCCACCAGCACCAGCCGCGGCTGATGGAAGGCACCTAACAAATTCTTCCCCTCCGCCACGTTCACCCCGGTCTTCCCGCCCACTGATGAATCCACCTGCGCGACGATGGTCGTCGGAATCTGCACGAAGGGCAGGCCCCGATAGAAAACAGCGGCCACGAATCCCGCCAGGTCACCCACCACGCCGCCGCCCAGCGCGACCACCACGGACTTCCGGTCGTGCCCCGCGCGGATCATCTCACGGCTGAGGGTTTCCATGTGCGTCATCGACTTCGAGCCCTCGCCTGCGGGCACCGAGTGCAACGTGGGGCGGAAACCGGCGGCTTCCAGCGAGCGGACGAGCACAGCGGAATGGAGGCCTGCCACCGTTTGATCGCTGATGATCGCGGCCCTGCGGCCTGCCAGACCGGCTTTCGAAATCCAATCCCCGGCCTGCGCGAGGATTCCGGCATCAACGACGACGTCATAGGAGCGGTCTGCAAGATCGACATGGACGGTGGGCATGCCTGGAAGCATGGAAAAACCCGGACGCATGTCCATCCCGGATCGGAGATTGGCGGAGTGCAGGGGCTGGCGGGAATTTTAAAACGCAAAGCCGCAAAGACCGCGAAGGGACCTCTGAGTTTGCCTCGATGCTTCTGGCATACCCAAGTGAGCAATGGCCGGACGTCATCGACGAGGCTGATGAATGCGGAACACGCCGCAGCCACAGTCGGCCGCTCTCCTTATCAGGCAGAGCTGCCTGTGACCGCCGCTACAGCATTGCCCATCCTTCGGCGGCGTGCTTGTCTTCCCGCATGGAAATTCGCAACCGCGAGGCACAGGCACCGTTCACGACCAAGGACGGCTCGACGATCCGCAGCCTGCTCGACCTGTCGAACGCGCCCGTCGCCAATCAAAGCCTGGCCGAGGCGGCGCTGCCCGCAGGCGCGGCAACGGACCGGCATTATCACCGCTTGAGCGAGGAGTTTTACTACCTGCTCGAAGGCAGCGGCCTGATGGAGATCGATGGCGAGGTACGGCGGGTGGGGCCGGGTGATGCGGTCCTGGTTCCGGCGGGGGCCTGGCACCAGATCCGGGCGGACGAGGCGCTGCGTTTCCTCTGTTGCTGCGCGCCGCCCTACACGCATGAGGACACGTTTTTCGAGTGACGCCTTGTTCTCCATCCCATGAAAACCATCGTCGGAATCTCACGCATGTTCGCCGTTTTCTTTTTGTTAGGAGAAACCGGCCGTGCCGTCGACACGGGCTGGGATGTCCGGCTGGCGGGCGCGTTTTCCACGAGGCTGCGGGAGATCGACCGGGAACTCGACTTGTTAGGACCGCAGCTTGAGCCGCTTCCGAAAATCCCAATCGATGACCAGGGTGGCACGGGCGGATATGCGGGCATGTATTCCAACGCCTCGCCCGCCGGCAAATCCCCATGCGCGGTGGAGGTCCGGTGGAAGTCACCGGCCAAGGTGGACATGGTGGCACTGGTGCCTGCGAGGCGTTACGACGCAAAGGGCTTGGACGCGCAATACGGAATGCCGGACGACTTCAAGGTGGAGCTGATCGATGCCGCGGGCGCGGTGGTGGGCGTGGTGGGTGAGGAACACAAGGCCCGCTCGCATCCGGTCAGGCGAGGCCATCCGTTCGTCTATCAGGTTTCTCCGCCGGTCGAGGCCGCGGGGCTGAGAATCTCCGCGGACCATCTGCATGAGGATTCCGACGGCAATGGGACCTTCGTTCATGCCTGGGCGGAGGCCTTCGTTTTCGAAGGGGTGCGTGATGTCGCGAAGGGAGGGGAGGTCCACAGCCTTGGCGGGTCCACTCCGCCCGCGCCGTGGCATTGGAACCCCGCGTTTCTGGTGGACGGGCAAACGCCGCTCGGATTGCCGGAAGTGCCTGCCGAAGCGCATGGCAACATCGGCTGGATGTCCGAGGGCAAGGCGGACGCAACCTCGCCGTCGTCCCTAACCGTCGATCTCGGCCAGTCCTCGACAGTGGACGCGGTCCGGCTGCTGCCTGCCAAACGGCCGACGTCCGATCTGCCGAGTGGTTTCGGTTTTCCGAGAAAAATCAGAGTGGATGTCTCGGAAACTGGCGAAGCGGGTGAGAAGGGCTCGTGGTCGGAAGTCGCCCGGTTGGAACTGCGAAATCCCGGCCACAATCCGGTGGAGCTCGTATTCGCTCCAGTCAGTGGGCGCTTCGTCCGGATCGAGGCGACGGAGCTTTGGAAGGCCTTCGAGGGCTACCCCGCGTTTTTTGCGCTGAGCGAGGTGGAGGTTCTAGCAGGTGACAACAACCTGGCGCTGGGCAAGGCCGTACGTTCGTCCGACGGCATGCTCAACCTCATCGCCCCGGGCGGGCGGTATTGGAGCGGCGCGGCGCTGTGCGACGGTTTCGGGCCGGACGGACGCCTCGTTTCCACGCGTGACTGGCTCACCCGGCTGGACCAGCGGCTGGGCATCGAAACCCACCAGCACCAACTCAGCGAGGAGGCCGAACGGCTGGTGGGCGGCTGGCACCGCGCCGCTCTAACAGGTGTGACGCTGCTGGTCCTGACCGGGGTTTTCCTGATCATCGCCCTGCCGATCCGCTACCGCATCCATGCCAACCGCGAGCTGCTCAAGGTGCGCGAACGCATCGCGGGTGACCTGCACGACGAGGTCGGCAGCAACCTGGGCAGCATCCAGATGTTTGCCGATCTGGCGGAAGGCCGCGCCGGTCCCTCTGACGAGCTCAAGCGCATCCAGCGCATCGCGGCGGAGACGGTCAGCGCTGTTAGGGACATCGTCTGGCTGTTGCGTCCGGAGGGTGACCACCGCATCGCGACGGTGGAGCATCTGCGCGAGACCAGCTCCATCATGTTGGAAACGCTGGACTGGAAGTTCACCGCAAACGAGGCCGCCTGGCAGGTCGAACTGCCCGAGGAGGAAACCCGACATCTCTTTCTCTTCTTCCGCGAGGCGCTGCACAACATCATGCGCCACGCCAAGGCCACGAATGTCGCGATCCGGGTCGAAAAAAGCGACGGCTGCTTCCATCTCGTGATTCATGACGACGGTGTCGGCATCGATCCCCAGCGCCTTGAACGTCCCGCCACGCTACGCGCCCTGCGTCAACGGACCGAAGCGCTGGGAGCGGAACTCATCGTCGAAAGCCAGCCCGGGAATGGCACGCGCCTTCAGCTTGTCGTGCCGGTGGCGCGCAGGCGCGGGAGGAAGACGGCGCGGATCATTGCCGACGGTTGAGGGATGACCGATGTGACAGCAGGTGGACCATAAGGAGGCGTCGAGCGGCCGCTTGCGATCAAATCCATTTTTGATGTTGGCTGTGAAAAGTCAGGTCATCTGGGAAACCATTTCCTATGAATGTCAATCGGGCTTGCGGAATCGATAGTGAGAAACAATCCATTCGTCACCCTTGCGATAACCCCATAACTCGGCGCAGGCCATGAAGAAGACCCGCCAATAGACCCACCAGCGGGTCTGTTGATCCGGACCATACGTTTCGCCGATCAACGGCCACAGCTCCTGCCGGGCGGCATCCATTCGGGACAACCATGCTTCCGAGGTTTTCTGATAGTGGCTTCCGTTGACATGCCAGTGGCCTTCGATTTTCAGCTGGTCCTGGAAATAGAGCAGCAGGTCGTCCGATGGCATCTGGCCTCCCGTGAAAAAATAGCGGGCCATCCAGTCATCCTCGCCTTCCGCTTCATAATGATAGGCAAATTCACGATGGGTGAAGATATGCACGAAAAGCGCGCCGCCGGACTTGAGCCATCTTGAGACACGCTGCATGAGCAGTTCGTAGTTCTTCATGTGCTCGAACATTTCAACCGAAACCACACGGTCGAAGACCCCGTCGCCTTCTCCTTCGTAGTCGATCATGTTCACGGTCCGCACCTCGACGTTGGTCAGGCCCCGCGCGGCAAGTTGTGAGTCGATATGCGCTTTCTGGGTCCGTGAATTTGAAACGGCCGTGATCCGCGCACCTGGATAATGGGCCGCCATCCACAGGGTGAGCGATCCCCAGCCGCAGCCGAGTTCGAGAATCCGCTGGCCGTCTTGCAGTTCGGCCCGCTCACAGGTAATTCCAAGCATCCGCGCCTCGGAGGCGTCGATGTCGGTGACGCCCTCATCCCAATAACCGGAGCTGTATTTCATGTGTTTTCCCAGCACACGCTCGAAGAACCGGGTCGGCAGTTCATAGTGTTGCTCGTTCGCCTCATCCGTCGCGATGGCAAGCGGGCTTGTTCGCAACCCGCTGACATGCTGCATCACTTTTTGCTGGCGTTGTTCGCAGTCCAGCCTTTCAAACGGGGCGAGAGTTCCAGCCAGTCGATGGCGGATTCCAGCACGGATCAGTGCATCCGGGATGATGCCCTTGGCGAGTAGGTCGTTGGTATGGATCATGGTATGTTCTGAAAAATCATTCAATGCGCCGCGGCGGCCACGGGATGAAGGGGCTCGTGGTTTTCTGATAGGCCCGGTAGGCATCGCCCTTGCGTGAAACCGCGGCAGCTTCCGTCG
>CANBTO010000111.1 GCA_947372405.1 Verrucomicrobiaceae bacterium | reverse complement strand
CCTGCCCGCGGAAATCGGTCAGCTCGCCAACCTGACCGAACTGGACCTTGCCGGCAATCCGCTGACATCACTTCCTGAAAGCCTCAGAGAGCTGGAAAAACTGGACCGCTTGTTTCTCCACGACAATCCGGCGCTGCAACTCTCCCCATTCATCCTCGGACCCGACCCGCGAAAGATCCCGGATTCCAAACATGTCTCGGCGAAATCGATCCTCGACTTCTACTTCGGCAGGCAGTCGGGAACCACCCGCCCGTTGAACGAGGTGAGGATGATTCTGTTAGGAACCTGCGGTGCGGGCAAATCAACCATCGTGCGGGCCCTGCGGGACCTGCCATACCGCGATTTGGAAACCAGCACGGCAGGTGTCGCGTTGTGCGACTGGAGACTGGAAGGACCCGGCGAAGATCCGGTGACGGTCCATGTCTGGGACTTTTCCGGCCAACCGGTCACGCACGCCCTGCATCCGTTTTTCTTCAGTCCGCGGAACCTGTATCTGCTGGTCCTCAGCGGCCGTGACCGCCACGAGAGCGCCGACGCGGAATACTGGCTGCGCATGATCGAAGCGCAGGATTCCCGCGGACAAGGACCACCGGTGATCGTGGTGATGAACCAATGGAACGTCCCCGGCTGCCGCCCGGAAGTGGATCGCATCGCGCTGCGGGAACGGTTTCCCTACATCCGCGGATTTGTGGAAATGGACTGCAAGGTGAAAAAAGGCATCCCCGCCCTGAAAACCGCGATATTCCGGGAACTGGACCGCATGCCTTGGGTGCGCGAGCCGTTTCCCGAAGCATGGGACAAGGTGCGCCACGCCCTTGTCTCCAGCAGGCACCTGACGGAATCCGGATTCCGGGAACTGTGCCTCGGTCACGGCGTGAAGGATGAGGGTCAACAGGACTATCTAACCGAAATCCTGCATCATCTGGGAATCGCGCACATGGATCGGAACGATGCTGCGGTTTTGGAATCCGCGTGGCTGGTGAAACACCTCTATCCCCTGCTACACCGCGCGGCAAACCAGGCGGGCATCCTCAAACAGGCCGATGTGGAGATGGCGCTTCCAACGGAACGTGACGAGGCCGGGCGCGCCCTTTTGATGCAGGTTCTGGAGCGTTTCGGACTTGCCGCCGCCGGCAGCGGAGTCTGGCTGCTGCCGCACGCCCAACCGGCACTGGAACCAGGGGGTCTCGTGGATTTCCGGGAAGCTGCGGATGCCATCCGGCTGCGTTACATCTATCAGACCGTTCCGGATGGATTGCTGGCGCGCATCATCGTACGGCGTTTCGACTTCATCGAGGAATTGCGGGATCAGAAACTGCAGTGGCGCCAAGGAGTGGTTCTGTCCCGCAAGGGCGCCCGGGCCTTGATCCGGATGGATTTGCCGCAGCACCAATTGACCCTCACCGTCACCGGCCCCACCAGGATGCGCCATCAACTCGCCGGCCTCTGCCAGGCCGAGCTGCAGGAACTCCACGCCGGATTTCCCGGCTGCGAGCCCATCGAGGAAACCCGCGAAAACGACGATTGGGTGCTTACAATCAAGCCTTGAACCCTGCTTGCCGGGATGCAACCAGCCCGGCGGAGTCCCGCAAGGGCTCAATCTTTTGATCGGGTCGCAGGCACTGGATCATTCCATTGGGTGAGAAACTTCTCCCACTCATGCTTCCATTTTTCGTCGTCGCCATTCACCCGGGCGATCCATGCGCGGTGGAAGGCGGATCCGGCAAGCGGCAGCTTCCGGCTTGAGGGACTTCGTGCGGCGAGCAAGGGGTCCTCGTCGGGCTGCGTCCGGCTCTGGATCGTGTCTATCAGACTGGCGAAACGGGTTTCGAGAAACTGCGGCCGGTCCGCATCCGATGGCCGGTGCATGGAGCGCGGGGTTCCGAATTCAATGACGGGACGGTCATCGGTGTTGAGCGGGTATTTCGCGAACAGATCGGCAGCCTTGGTTAGATTGCCGCCATAGAAAAGCGTGACGGTCTGCTCGTTGATGGGCAGCATGAGATCCTGCATGTCGAGATGGGTGGCGCCTTCCACCGCGAGCTGTTTGTCGTGTCCGGCATCGAGGGTGGAGGCGGGCAGCGGAGTGAGGTCGGCATGTCCGACCAGCGCCGCGATTTCCGCCCCTGGCTGGAAATTTCCGCGCCACAGGCTGACCTGCGGAAATACCGAAATCATCGTATGTGCGATGATGCCGAATTCCCGTTCGGACATCTGATAGAGCGGCAGCCACTGGACGAAGACACCGCCAGGGTTGAGGCGCTCGCGGACCATCTGGAAATGCTCGCTGCTGTAGAGGCTTCCCGTGCCCCGGCGGTACGGCAGAAAGAGATCCGCGTTGATCATCGAGTATTTTTCGCGGTGCGCCAGCAGCTGGTTGTGTCCGTCTCCGACCAGGACCTCGGCTCTCGGATCCTGATAGAGACCGTTGGTTTGATCGGTGCCATCCACCATCCCGGTGAAGTATTTTTTCGATGCGGCGACGACGTTGGCGGACAACTCGCAGGCAACGACTTTCCTGACATGTTTGAAATCCCCCCGGTTCAACGCCTCCCCGGCGGTGATGCCGGTGCCCATGCCGAGGAAGAACACGCTATCGGTGTCCGGATAGGCGAGTAGTGGAATCCTGGCTTGGAAAATCTGCGGGCCATATGCGTCCGTGGAGCCGAGGCCATAGTTCGAGTTGATCTTGATGCTGAGCCGGCTCGCGGGATCACCGACCACGGTGACGGTGCAATCGCTGCCCTCCCATTTCTCCACCACTCGTCCGGCGGAATCCGCGCTCGATGGGTTGGTAAGCCGTGAAGAGTCCAGGCGCGTGAGCAGCAGCACGAGCATGATGCCTGACGCTGCCCTAACGGTATAGGTGACGCGGTTTCCACCGGCGGGCATCAACACCGCAATGATAAGATAGACGGCGGAAACCAGTTGGAGGGTGTGCCACACTCCCAGCCATTCCAGAAACAGGAACCCGGCAGCCAGCGAGCCGAGAATGGCGCCAACCGTGTTGATGGCGGAGAGCGTGCCGATGCTTTTCCCGGCATGGGTAATGAATCCTTCCTCGCCCTTCATGAGAAAGGGAAACACTGCTCCAAGCGGCAGACAGGCCGGCGCAATGACCGCGAATCCCGTGGCAAAGAGCCGGAGCACGTAGGCAGCAAACGTGGTTTCGGTGTCCTGCATCGTCATGCCCTGGGTGAGGCCCATGGCAATGACGGGCGTCATGGCCAAGGCGGCGCCACCGAGGGCGAAGATACCTAACAGAACCTGCGGGGCGGGCATCCTGCAGCGGGCAAGTCGCGAGGCGAGCCATGCGCCCAGCGAAAGACAAACCAGCACAATGATCAGAACCGTGGCGAAACCATAGACCGAGTTCTCATGGATCTGTGCCAGCAGCCGTGTCCAAACGACTTCCAGCGCCAGCAGGTTGAATCCGGAAACGAAGGCCAGCGAAACGATGAGCGGACGCGGCATGACCGGCTTCCCGGACGCCGGTGAATCCGCCCGGTTGGATTTCTTCTTCCGTGGCGGATCGTCTGGCCCATCTTGCTCAAGGGCATCCACCGAAGCACTTTGGAGACACGCTTGTTGTGACAAGCGGAACGCAAGTAGAGCGGCTGCCGTGGAGGCTCCCATGGCCGTCACGCAGGTCAGGCGCATACCTAACAGCCAGATCAGCAGGAATGCCGTGGCGAACGCTCCGCATGCGGCCCCCAGCGTGTTCACCGCATACATCCGCGCCGTGGTGGCTCCAAACGATTCCCTCCTGTGAATGACGGCCTGCCCCAGCATGGGCAGAGTGCCACCCATGAGAAACGATGCGGGAAACACCATGAGCAAGGTCGCGATATACTTGAACGCATTGAGAGCGCCCACTTTGCCATGAAGCATCGGATAAACATGCGGGACAAGGGCGGGAGCGATGAGCACCACGATTCCCGCGGCGGCGATTCCCAATTCCAGCCATGCGTAGGTTCGCAGGGGGCTGGATTTTTTCTGACAGCGTTTGCCCCAATACCAGCCACCCATCGACAGTCCGCCGAAAAACACCGCGAGCGTCAGCGCGGCCGCGTGCGAGGTGTTGCCGAGCAGAAGGCCGATCCGGCGCATCCAGAGGATCTGATAGATCAGGCAGGCGAAGCCGGAGAGCCCGGGCATCATCCAGAACATCGCTCCCGGAGCATTCGATGACTCGCGATCTTCGTGCGCGGGGTTTTCACCCGGGCAGGAAGACCCGGCAAGCGGCACTTCCTGCCGTGCTTTACGGACGGGTTGCTTGGAAGGTCGCTTGTGTTTCATGCGGAAACTTCAAGGCAGCTCGAACGGGGGGAAATCCGGATGGGCCCGGCTTCAAGGCGGAGTTCACGGAATATTCCGCGGTCACTTCTGCCTCACATAGACGTGGTATCCGCAATGCCAGTCCTTGGGAACTGCCGCTGTGGCTTGCTCTTCGGTTTCAGGGGTGGCGTTGAATCCGCCTCGTTCAACGATGAGGAAATCAACGCCATCGACTTTCCTGACCTCCATTTTGAGAGCCTGGTCGTCGTTGACGCCGACGAGCATGTCACCGGACCAGAAATAGCCGCCGAACATTTTCGACTTCGCGACCTTTCCTCCATCGAGGAGCTGGATCGTGTCCTTGGGCTTGTCGACCTTGGTCGGGTCCTTGCCGTTGGCCCCCTTCAAGTAGGCCTTGATGCGGTCGTCGATTTCCGATGGCTTGTTAGGTTGCGGATAAACGGCCCATGCCCAGGTGCCGATGACGGCAGCATTTGGCGCGAACTTGCCGCTGTAGACATACGTGTCGGAATCCTTGCCGCTGATGTATGAGGCCAGCGTGGTCTTGGGCATTTCCCGCACGAACTCCTCGCCACCCGGAATCTGCTGCAGGATACTTCCGACCCGCGATCGGACGACTTTAGCACCGTTCGCCAACACCGCACCGGTGTTGGGTTCCTTGAGCACGTCGGGCATGTCGCCGTATGTTTTCTTCAGCACGCCAGACGCGAAAGTCTTCACTTCCGGACTGGCAGTTTTCATCGCATTGGCAATTGCAATTGAAGATCGGTTCGATGCCGAGTCCACGCGGAAAGAGGCCGACGTTCTAACGATGGCCGGCAGCACGGTCTTATAGTGGGCGGGATCGGTTGAAATTTTAGCAAGAGTGCATACAGCGGAGGTTTGCAGCCAAATGCAGTTGTAATCGAGGAACTTCAGCAAGCGGTCGCGGTGCTTTCCGATCACGTCCGGTGTGGCATGGCCCAGCGCATCGATGGCATGGAGCGCGACCCACCAGGATTCGTTGGGGTTCTCCACCATTCTGCCCGCGAGGTCGTACATTTCCGGCGTCACTTTGTCCGCGGGCAGCGGACTGCCCTTGAACATGCCTGTTAGAGCGAGCAGCCCCGCCTGGCGCAGGCGCGGGTCTTCCGATTTCAAAAGTGGAACGACGAGCTCCGCCTTGCCGCGTTTGACCACCTGATCCATCGCCGCACTCCGCAGATCGTATTCCGGGTGCGTGATGTATTTGATCAGGGTCTTGTCCGTCAGGTTGGGATCGTTGAGTTTCGCGAAGACAGCCGATGAGGAACCCGTTTCCACTGTCTCGTTCTTGAGATCCTCAAGGGTGAGCGGGCTGTCTGGGATGGGATCGATGGACTGGAAGGCGTCGTCAGCCGCATTGCCCCATGGGCGAGGCAGGGGCATGGTCTTGGCCCATTTGCTACGGGGGGCGCCGAAGAGCTGAAGCTGTTTGCGGGGGTAGGTGTAGGTCAGTGCGAAAAAGGTGCCCCAATCCATGTTGTCCTCGGTGGCAGAGCGGTCATAGCGGTCATCCATTCCCGCGATGCCGATGCTGCCGTCAAAGCGGCGGGAGAGGTCCATGACCCAACGCCGGGTATCGAGATACGAGCGGTAGGCGTTCGGGCGCTTTTCGCGCATCTGGCTGACCGCAGCATGGTGCCAGATCTCGCCCATGCCTCCGCCGGTGTGTGCGGCGTGGAACCAGTTGGTGGCGTAAAAGGCCTTCATCGACGAGTTGTCGCGAGCCTTCGCATACACCGAATCCTCGCCCGCCGGATCGATCATGGCCGCCGCCGTCAGGCCGAATGCCAGGCCGCTTGTCTTGCCGTTGTCGCGGAAACCGCCCTCGGGCAAATTGGTGCCGTAAGCCACGTTGCCGTGCCCGGCGAAGCGGTAGAACTGAGCGAAGGTCTGATCGAACATGTATTTGTCCACCTCGGCACCGCATAGCTTGGCCATCAGGAGGAAGCTCATGCAATGCACGCCGGAGGCGTGGACCTGCCCGGTGCCGACCGAGTAGGTGAATGCCGCTGGAGCACCGCGTCCGCTCCAGCCGCCGTCGAACATGTTCACCCGCAGTTCCTCGGTCATTTGTTTGATCACCGGCAGCACGCTTTGGTCGCCAGTGCGAAGGTAGTATTCGCAAAGACCCGGTCCCTTGTAACCTTTCTCCCAATTCATACCGCCGATCGTCTTGATGTCCTTCATCCAGCGTTTCACGACAGCGAGATCCTTATCCTCACCCGTGGAGAGGAGGAAAAGAACCGATCCCCATTTCGGCTGTGCGTCTTTCGCAAGGATGTCGGCAAGGGTCCTGACGATTTTGTCGGACTTCGGGCAGTTCATCGGCCAAGTCTTGCTGTAGCTGCCCATTACCGGGATGCTCACCGTGACGTCACCCGCACCTTGGATTTTCAGAACGACCTTCCCGTCCTTGGCCTCCGCCTCGGTGATGATGTCCCCGAGAATGATGCGAGGATCCACCTCCTTGAGCACCTTGCCGTTGATGCTCTCGATGATCTGGCCTTTCAGAAGCTTGCCGGTCGCCTCGGCGGGTGAGCCTTTCTCCACATTGTTAATCTGCATGGTCATGCCCGGGCGCACCAGCATGATGCCGATTCCCACCGGTCCGAAGTTTCTCACCAGCCAAGGCTTCTTGTCGGTGACATCCGGGTAGGGATTAAAAATCGGTTTGGTGGCAGGCGTGTAGTAGGACGGCTCATTGCTCACCACCGCATTGTTCTTTTTCTGCGACAAGGCAATCGACGCGAGTGCAAGTGTGATCACCACAGCGCCAGTGCCGGCGATCCGTGAAAAGTGCGGGTTTCCTATTTTCATGTCTTGGCTCTTCTGGATGGCGGATGGTTTGCTTCAGGGATCATGCGGCCGCACCCACCGTGTCGGCATGTCCGTCAGGTTCCATTTTCGAAACCATGTCCAAGGCTAGGTTTGGCCTACTCCGGTGGCGAGTAGAAATTCGACGTCGGAGCGCTGATTTTAGTCGGCGAGGCTGTTGTTAGCGCGTCCCACGGGCCGGCTGAAGCCCGTGCTCGGTTGGGTTCCCGCTGGGTTACGTGCCATTCGGGCCTGCTAATCTCTGTCATGGCCGAAACTTTGCGCTCACCGTGGAGTTCAAGGCAGTCATGATCGCACGACTCATTTTCATCGGCTTGTTGTTTTGTCCTGGATTGAAGGCACAGACGTCGGAAGACAATCCCCGACTGAAGGCGGCGCTCAAGAACTATCCTGCGGCCGATGCGAACAAGGACGGCGTGCTCACCATCGCCGAGGCCCTGGCATACAGGAAGAAAATGATGGAGCAACCTGACAGCGGTCAGGGAAAGGCACAAACCGAGTCCGCAGTCGCGGGTGGTGAACGACACGTCTACAAGAAAGCCGGCGATACCGAGCTATCGCTCTACCTCTACAAGCCTGCCGGGCAAAAGGCGGATGCGAAGACACCCGCAATCGTGTTCTTCCACGGCGGCGCTTGGAGATCCGGCAGCCCGGACCAATTCGAGCGACAGTGCAAATCCTTTGCCAGCCGCGGCATGGTGGCGGTGACCGTGGACTATCGTCTGACTTCCCAAGGTCAGGTCAAAATCGAGGATTGCATCGAGGACGCGAAGTCGGCGATGCGCTGGGTGCGGGGGCATGCGCAGGAGCTAGGGGTGGACCCGGACCGGATAGCTTCAGGCGGAGGCTCCGCCGGTGGTCATCTGGGGGCTTGTGTTGCGGTGATCGATGACTTTGATGCAAAGTCCGACGATCTGAAGATTAGCGCGAAGCCGAATGCCATGGTGCTGTTCAATCCGGCGCTGGCGCTGGCACGCGACCCGCGGATGTCGGCTCCTTATCTCGCAAGGATCCACGTCGATACGGACGGGGGCCATTTGCGCGGTTCACGGGAAAAGGCGTCACCGCTGACCTACGCTTCCACCAAGCAAGCACCGTGCATCATGTTTTTCGGGACAGCCGATCTTTTACTGGAGGGTGCCGAGCTCTATCGCAAGGATTCGGCAAAGGCAGGGAACGCCTGCAAAATCGTAACCTATGAAGGCCAGGGTCACAGCTTCTTCAACCGCGGCGAATATTACGACCAAACCCTCGCTGAGGCGGACAAGTTTCTGGTCTCGCTTGGCTGGTTGCCGGGCAAATCTCAATGATGGGAAAAATGGAGTCAGGATTGCTGACGGGTGATTTTTTCCAAAAGAGGATAAGCGCATCTTGGTTCTCGTTTACACCTGACAGGCAGGAAGCCCGCTTTGAAGGTAACTATTTTGACCGCTACCATCACTATTGAAGCTTGCTCGATTTTCTTAAAATGCCAAGCTTGAAAAGCTTCACATCCTCCTCCAATGCCTCGCAGCAATTTCGTCTTCTTTATCAAGCGTTTCGGTAATGTGTTCTGGCTTGTTTTTGGGGGAATGCTGCTGCCGCTTCGGATGTTCGCGGCTTTCGGACTCGTCGATGAAGGAAAGGTTTTTGTCGCCGATTCCGGCGCGGGGCTTGTCTTCAAGGTGGACAAGGCCAACGGCAACATCGTTTCCATCCGATACAAGGGCGGCGCGGAATTGCAGGAAGGGAAGAAGGGATCGCACATCGCGTCGGGTTTAGGCAACGCGACTGTGACCGGCACGGTCATTGGCGGCAATGTCGTCAAGATCACCATTGCAACCGATTCAAAAAATGGAGTGGCCAGAAGCCTGACGCACTATCTCATCGTGCGAAAAGGATTGAACAACATTTACATGGCAACCTACCCAACCGCCGAGCCGTCGGTTGGCGAGCTTCGCTGGATTACCCGACTTGAAGCGAGCCGGTTCCCGAATAGTCCGGGGCCGTCGAAGATTCGCGGGACGGTGAAAGCCATCGAGAGCAAGGACGTGCTCGGCAACGCCGACCGAACGACGCGCTCAAAGTATTACGGCGACACGAAGACACATGGGAAAGATCGCGCGATGGACATGACTTTTTGCGGCGTCTCGGGCAACGGCGTGGGCGTGTGGATGATCTATGGCACGCGGGAAAGCAGTTCGGGCGGGCCTTTTCACCGGGACATCCAAAATCAAACGACCGAGGTCTACAACTACATGAACTCGGGACACAACATGACCGAGCCGTCGCGATTGAACGTGCTGCACGGTCCCTACGCGCTTGCCTTCACGAGCGGCCAGCCACCGGTGTTGCCGTTGGATTTTTCGTGGATGGACACCGCGCAACTCGGTCTCACCGGCTACATGCCCGCATCGAAACGCGGTAGCGTGGGCGGCGTGGCGACGGGTCTCTCCTCCGGATTGCGAGGTGTGGTCGGCTTTTCAAATGCGACCGCGCAATACTGGGCGGTGGTCGCGACGAACGGCGCGTACACCAGCCCGCTGATGAAGCCGGGCACTTACGACGTGCAACTCTATCAGGGCGAGCTTGCCGTCGCCTCCGGCACGGTGACGATAAGCGCCGACGCAAAGACGAATCTTGATCTCGCCGCGAAGCCTATTCCCGCGGCGATTTTCAAAATCGGCGAATGGGATGGAACACCCGCTGGATTTCTCAACGCAGACAAGATCGTCACGATGCATCCGTCCGACGCACGAATGAGCACGTGGGCGCCGGTCACGTTCACAGTCGGAGTCGATCCGACGGGAAAGTTTCCCGCGCTGCAACTGCGAAAAGCAAACTGCCCGACGACGATCAAGTTCCGTCTCACGAAGAATCAAATCGCGGATCACGAGTTGCGCATCGGGATCACTTGCGCCTATGCAAGCGGCCGGCCGGGAATCAAGGTGAACGCGTGGTCACCCACGAATTACCCACAAGCATCAAGCCAGCCAAAGAGCCGGAGTTTCACGATCGGAACTTATCGCGGCAATAATGCGCTCTTTACTTACACCATCCCGGCAAGCGCCTTCGTGGTCGGCACAAATACACTGACGCTCATGCCGGTCAACGGCGAGAGTGATCTCGGTCCGTGGCTCAGCGCAGGCTGGTGCTACGACGCCATCCAACTCGACGCAGCGCCCGCCATGCCATGAGAACCGTGTGAAAGGGGGCAGTCCCGAATGGCGCTACAACCATCGGCTGCCGCATGGGTCCACTCGTTGTCCATGAAGGATACTCCGTCTACTGCGGGTTTGCGGTAGGAAGCAGACGGAGGTCGTCGCCATACGGAAGATTGAACTTCCGAAAGCGCGGCGGCCATGTAATCTGTTCGGTGTGTTGCCTCCCCAGCACCGACGCCTATTTTTGTTAGACCTTTGGCTGCTCGGCTTGCTTTGCTGTCTTGCCAATTCCCCAGCTTCGCACGTTCCCCAATTTCCCATGGCCTCGAGGGAGCAGGCGTTTTTCTCGGCTTTGGTGTATTGTTTCACACCGGCGGCGGTGGCTGCCGTTTGAGTCGCCATCACTCCGCAGGAAATGGGGTCGGGAAAACGGGGGCAATGTTTGTTATTCGGGACGGCCCCTTCGATGACTGTTGAAATTGCCTGCCATTCGGCCGCTGAAATTCAGCTTGCGGCGAACTCACCCTTACCGGTCATTTCCCACTCACCCATGCACTTCAAATGAAGCACGCGCTCGTGGAATGGCACCAGCGTTTCGCGGTGACCCACACTGATGAAGCCGATTCCAGACTTGATGATGAGTTCGTAGATGAGCCGCTGGTTGTCTTCGTCGAGCGCGCTGGTGGCTTCATCAAGGAAGACAAACTCGGGACGGCGCAGGAACAACCGCGCGAACGCAACCCGCTGCTGTTCACCAAGTGAAAGCACGTTGCCCCAGTCGATGATACGATCCAAATCGCCGTCAACGCGGTCGATCACGTCCGATAGATTTACCTTTTCGATCACGCGGCGGATTTCTTCGTCATCGGCGCGACAGTCATGAGCCGGGTAGTGCAACTGATCGCGCAGGGTGCCCGGCACCATGTAGGGACGCTGCGGCAGGAAGATGAGATGATGCAGCGCAGGTCGTTCGAGCGTGCCTGGCCCGCTCGGCCACAATC
>CANBTO010000110.1 GCA_947372405.1 Verrucomicrobiaceae bacterium | reverse complement strand
GATCATGGACAACCTGTTAGCCGCGAACAAGATCGTGCCGATGATCGTCGTCATGCCGCTCGGCTACGGCGACATGTCGGTGATCGCCAACGGCTGGAAGGGCCACAAGGAAAACCATGCGTGGGAGAAGAACCTCGCCGCCTTTGATCTCACGCTCATGCACGAAGTGCTTCCCCTCGCCGAGGCGAACTACCGAATCCGCAAGGACTCCGCCGGCCGTGCGATCGCCGGTCTTTCGATGGGCGGCTCCGAGTCCCTGCAAGGCGCGTTACTGCATCCGGACGCATTCGGATGGTTGGGTGCCTTCAGCAGCGGCGGCCTGCCCGGTGATCTAACCAAAGCGTTTCCGGACGCCAGCGAAGCCCTTAACTCGAAGTTCAAGCTGCTGTGGATCGCCTGTGGCAGACAGGACGGCCTCATGCAAAGCAACCGCGATTTCATCGCATGGCTGGACCAGCGGAACATCAAGCACGTCTGGACCGAAACCGATGGCTCGCACGCAGGGGGCGTCTGGAGAAGAAACCTCGCTACTTTCACGCCCCTGCTTTTCAAGGACTGAAAGCCGCGGTTCCTGGCGAACGAACCATCCGTCACATCAACCTCGCGCCCGCTTCCGCGAGCTCCGAGCGCTCGCCGCGGTTGAGTGCGATGTGGGCGACGAAGGGCTGTCCCTTCAGACGGTTGCGCGTGTAAACGAGGCCGTTGCTGCGGCTGTCCACGTAGGGATTGTCGATCTGTGCCGGGTCTCCGACCATCACCAGCTTGGAGTCCCGCGACATGCGGGTGACGATGGTTTTCGCCTCCTGCGGCGTGAGTTGCTGGGCTTCGTCGAGGATGAAGAATCGGTTAGGGATCGAGCGGCCGCGGATGTAGCAGAGCGCTTCGATTTCCAGGATGCCCTGTTCCATCAGGAGTTCGTAGGGTTTCTTGACGGTGGCGGGCGTGGCGTTGGTGGCCTTCTGTTGTTTGCGGCGCGGGCCGAGCGGAGTGGCCGGCCGCATCAGCAGGTCGAGTGCGTCATGGATTGGCTGCAACCATGGCCGCATCTTTTCATCGAGCGAGCCGGGCAGGAAACCCAGTTGCTCGCCCATTGCCACCACCGGGCGGCTCACGGTGATGCCGTTGTAGCGGCGGTTGAACATCTCGTGCAGGCCGGCGGCCACCGCGACGAGCGTCTTGCCGGTGCCGGCGTGGCCATAACAGGTGACGAGCGAGATTTCCGGATTGAGCAGGGCGTCGATCAGGCAGCGCTGACCGAGGTTGAGCGGCTTGAGCGACTGGCCGTCCGGGATCTTGAGCACCTCGGGAAAATTGAGACGGACGAAACGCCCGTCCATCGAAAGCCGCGCGGGGATCGTTTGTTTCTCTCCAGCTCCTAACAGGACATACTCGTTGATCGCCACGCCTTCGACGCGGTCCTCGTCCAGTTCCAGCTCACCCGAGCTGGCGAAGCGCTGGAGTTCGTTGGGATCCACCTCGATACGACGCACCTCGTAGTTCGAGACCTCGCGGGCGTCCACTTTGTCGTTGAGGTAGTCCTGGCATTCGATGCCCACGGCGCGGGCCTTGAGCTGCATGTTGATGTCCTTGGTCACCAGCACCACCGGCGCCTTGTTGTGCTGCATGAGAAGCAGGCAGGCCGCGAGGATCCGGTGATCGACTCGCTCCTTGTCGGGAAAGATCCGGTGGAAACGGTTGAGCATTTCCGAATCCTTCGGGCAGCTCGCCGGATCATAGATCACCAGGCGCACGGTGCCGCCAAAAGCCGTGGTCACGCCCTGGGTGACCTTCTCCGAGCAGGAAAACATTTCCGTTAGACGGCGATGGACGCGGCGGGCGTTGGCACCTCGCTCGGTTTGCTCGGACTTGAACTTGTCCAGCTCCGCAAGCACGTCCACCGGAACGCACAGGTGGTTTTCCTTGAAGCGCTCCAGAGATGCGGGATCGTGCAGCAGCACGTTGGTGTCCAGAACGTAGTTTTTGACGACTTGGGAAGGAGCCGTGAGTCCGAAATCCTCCGGTTTGATGGACTCTCCACTGGATCTCCGCCGTTTGTTCATGCCACTGTTCTGCGGGGTT
This sequence comes from Verrucomicrobiaceae bacterium, assembly GCA_947372405.1. The sequence continues at coordinate 9,250 of CANBTO010000110.1, read as the reverse complement.
TCAAACAATGCGCATTGAGCTTCGTCGGTACGGTGAATCATGGATTTGGGTGGGTGTGCTGGGTGAGGCGGCGGGCGGGGTGGGGCGTAATGCTGGTCCGCCGCCTGCATCCGCGGTGCCAAAACGTGGCTTCATATTTCGAGTCAATTTAATCAAGCTATCCTGACTATCTCGATGTGCCTCGGAATGGCAATCCCCAAAATTTCTATTTTCAACCCCGTCTCGAGTCCTTGTTCAGGCCATGAATCCGCGTTGTCATCACCGCGGCTCTGTGGCAGGTTTCGTCAAAGGGTTCTCCCGCCGTTCCATCGTTTCATCGCCCCTTTGATTTCGAATTTTCATGAAAGCTGACGAAAAATCCGGAGCCAAAGGCCCGCCGGCTCCCATTCGGCTGGATCCCGAAGCCGAGGCGCTCAGGCAGGCGAAAGCCGACGCCTTGAGGATGAATCGGAAAAACCGTGCTTCGCTCCGGCGCACGATCCTGCTTGGAGGTTTGGCTGTCTTCGCGGTGCTGGCCTATCTGGAATTTGTGAAACCCAGACCGGCGGAAATCCGGGCCACCTTGTTGGTCACCGCCGATAAGGTGGAGGGACCAGTTCTGCCAGTAAAGGCACCGGAAACCACCGAGGCGCCTCCGAAAGAAGAGCCTTTCAAGGAGCCCGTCGCGCCGCCTCCTGCGGAAACCGCCGCCACTCCGCCGCCAGCCGTACCGCCGCCAGCCATGCCGCGCGCCGAAGAGGCCGCCGTCCCGGAGCCGACCGAAGCGGAAAAACTCGCCGCCGAAGCCGTCATGCTGCTGGCTGGTCCGGACTCGCGACGTGATGCGGCCGTCAGCCGCGACAAGGACCTCCTGGAACGGGCGGCCAACGGCAAGGCATGGGACGCCTACCGCGCGCTGCTCGGCAGATCGATCAAGGCGGTGCTTCCCGCGATTTCTAGCAACCATGGCCTGAACCGCTTCGATCCGGTCTGGAACGAGCCCGTGCTCTATCGCGCGCTGCTGCGCTGGAAAACCATCGGTTGTTTCTCCGAATCCGAAATCACCGCGGTCGTCACGGATGCATACTCCGGCGGCATGTTCCTCTGGCTCCTCAACGACACCAAGGCGATGGAGGAACTGTTGCTCACGATCAGCCCCAAGGATGACGGCGCGAAGGTCCTTGCCTTTCTAACGGAAACGCGGGCGACCGATGAGAAGGTCTTCTCGAAATACTATTCGCTCGCGCTGGCCTGCGCAGTGGTTTTCGACCAACCGATGGGCATTCCCCATCCCGTCGGGGATGCGGGCAGGAGCGCGGAACAGAGCGTCGATCCGGTGAAGCGCTTCCGCTGGTATGTGGATAACAGCGAGAAAGGCAGGCTTACCACCCCGGTCCAGCATTCGTCCGCGCGGGACCTGGTATGGGTCGTCTGCGCGCCCGTCACGACCTCGGAACTCGACTGGGCCATCGACAGGGTCCATTACAGCCGCAGGAACTGGGGGAATGCCTATGGCAAGGTGGAGTATCTCATGGAGCGCGCCGTCAACGGCCTCGATCCCTACAAGGAGTATTCCTTCTCCGAAATCCTTAAAAAAGGCGGCATCTGCGGGGACCGTTCGTATTTCTGCGTCAACACCGCACGCGCCCATGGCATCCCGGCGATGACCATGACCGGCGAAACGGATCTCGGAGGCCACGCGTGGGCCGGCATCAAGGTGGACGACCGGGAGTGGACCACGAACAGCGGACGCATCGGTGGTGTTTCGAAAGGAAAAACCGATAACCCGCAGACCGGTGAACCTCTAACCGAACAGGAGATCCAGTTGTGGAACGACCGCTACCATCAGAGTCTGGTCGTCACGCTCTCCGTTTGGCGCCATCTGTGGCTGGCGGATTTCTTCTCGGCCACGGACAACGCCACCGAGTTTGCCGCCACCGTCCGCCTCGCCAACCGGACCGGCCACACCTTTACGGAAACCTGGCAGGCTCTCTACAACCTGCTGGTCCGGCAGACACACATCACAGGCGATCCCCCGGCTCCAACCAATCTAACAGAGTGGAGGGACTTCGCGAAAGACATGCGCCGCGAGTTCAAGGACAACCCGCGCATGGCCGAACTGGCGGCGAACGCCGAGCTCGAATACGTCTTCCCCTATGGCCCGGAAGGCGATGTGAAACGCGAGCTCGCCCGCGACCGCCGCAGGATCGCGCGTGATTCCGGCGAGCAGAAGGACCTCATCGCCACCTCGCTCAAACGCGAGGCGGATCTGATTTCCAAACGCGGTGGCCCCGATGTGAAACGCGACATCAGCCGCCTCTACGACCGCGGCCTGCGGGACTATGGCGGCAGCATCACCGGATTCAAGATGATGGCCGAGGATTACTTCGGCTACTTCAAGGACGACAAGGAACTCGCCCGCAAGGCCGCATGGGACATCGAGCTCGCCTTCAAGCGCGTCGTGGAAACCGGCACCAAGGAGTGGTTCCGCGCCAACGCCGAATCCGACATCTACAGGATGATCTGCGGCTACTACCGCACCGCCGGAGACGACCAGCGGGCGGACATGCTCGAAAAACGCTTCGAATCCCTTCTCAAACACGCGAAACGCGGCGCGCTGTGATCATCCGTCCCGTCGCCGCAGGTTCGTGAACCGCCTGCTTTCGGCTTCCCCGGCGACACCGCCACTTGAGCCGCTTGCTTGTTGACGCCGATTCATTCCAATCCATAACTTCGTCTCGAAAATCAGTCCGTTTGCATATAGTTCTTCCGTTGAAGCGGGTAGACGGTTCTGCGCAAAACAAGAAACCCAAACCACCAATCCAATGGGACCGATAGGAATGCCTGAGATCATCATGATTTGCATCGTTTTGGCACTGCTTGCCATCCCGGTATGCATCGTCGTCGCTCTTGTTTGGTATTTTTCCTCACGGAGCAGGACGACTCAACCTCCGCCAGTACCAAAAAGCATTCAAGAAAGGTTGTCAGAGATCGACCACCTTCGAGCCACAAATCTTATTTCCGAGGTCGAGCACGAAGAGAAGCGACGACAGGTGCTCGGTGAAATCTAACGAATTACCAGAATTTATTGGCCGGAATCCAGACAACGTTTTATTCAGAGTTACAGCGGATCACACCATGCCGGAAATCGTCACCACCTACCTCCAGATGAACTCCCCCGAGGAGCTTGTGCCGGCGCGTTCGTCCGATCCCGATTTCATCGTGCGTGAGGCGGTCGGGCGGCAATGGAGCATCAATCGCTCTCTTTATCTGCTGGTGGGCGAGCGATGGGCGTGGATCGACAAGCAGAGCTGGAACGACCAGCAGTGGGAGGACTATGTCGCCACCGAACAGCTTCGCACCTTTGTCGCATCCTGGCGCGGTGAGACCGCGGGCTATTACGAGCTGCGACGCGATGATGCCCAAGCGGTGGAAATCGCCTACTTTGGACTCGCGCCGGACTTCATTGGCCGCGGTTTCGGCGGCGCGCTGCTGACCGATGCTCTGAAACGTGCATGGGCTTGGGACGCCCACAGGGTTTGGGTGCATACCTGCACTCTCGATCATGCCGCCGCACTCGGGAATTACCAGGCGCGAGGGATGCGGATCTATGACCGCATCACCCATCCAAGCGCCTGATCCGATTCACGACTCAGCTTGTCGGGCGAATCCGCTCCGCGATATCCTTCCGGCGCGGCTTGCCCAAGGGGCTTTTGGGAAAATCCTCAAGCACGACCGCATCCCGCAGTCGTTTGAAGCCCGGCGCGTTCTCCGCATGTGCTGCAAGGACGGCCGCGATGACATGCGGCTCCACCGAGGCATCAAACACCGGCACCAGCACGTGTTCCGCCCGCGCGTCCGGCCGCGCGACGACGGCGAAGGAACCAGGTGCGAGCCTGCCGCCTGATAGATGGGCGAGTTCGAGTTCGATGGCTGACAGATCCACAAGTTCACCCAGCACCTTGACCTGGGTGTCCGCACGGCCGAGCGGCGTGATGCAGCCGTTGGCAAGGATCACACGGTCCTCCGTCTGATGCCATTCCTCCGTTCGTTTTTTAAAAACCCAGCCGCTGCTTTCCCTAACAAGCACGCCCGAGAACAAGGCCGGTCCGTTGATGCGCAGCCGTTGGTCCTCGCAGGCCTCCACATTCCAGACCGGCAGGACCGGAATCGGCGCGGGCTGATAGATCTCGCCCAGGGATGCCAGCCCCTGTGTGGCGATCTGGGACGCGGCCTCTGTCATGCCATAACTCGCAAGCACCGGCCAGCCGAGCGTTCTCGCGGCATTGCCCGTCTCGGTTTCCATGCGTCCGCCACCGACCACGATTGCGCGCAGCGACGCGGGCGCACGCAGCCCGGCGGAGACCAGATCGTGCACCTGCGCGGGCACCAGCGAAGTGTGGGTGACATGGTTTTCCCCGAGCCATTGGGTGAAGCCGGCGGCATCCCAGCGACCGCCGAACTCGCGGAAGGCACAGCCGGCGGCGAAGGCTCTGGCCGCAACGCCGAAGCCGCCGACATGACGGGCAGGCAGCGCAAGGCCCCAGCATGACGACGCGCTTACGTCCAGATGCGCGTTCACCGCCGCCGCCGAGGCAAGCAGCGCATCCTTGGACAAGGCGATCCATTTCGGCGTGCCTGAGCTGCCGGAGGTTTCAAACAACACGTGCTCCAGCAACTCCTCGCACGCCGGAATTTCTCCGGGAAAACTCCCCGCCGCGAATGGCGTGGGATCCTCCCAGAAAGCTCTGGTGGTCAGTAGAGCCGTGTCCATGGCAGTGCGTCTAACAAATCATCGAAACCCAGCCCGTTTCCTGCCGGAGGTTGGAAGACCGGCAGCCACGGACCTAGCATCAACGTGAAATCGTCCGGCTCGAAAAGATGGTGCGTCTGCAGGCCGCAGAGACCAACGAGCCCGGGAAACTGCAGGCCCAGCCGCGCGGCCTCCCACGCGGCGAAGGTCTGGCCCACCGGGTGGTCCATGTAGCTTGTCATCACCACCCGCTGACGGTTTTGAAGCGCCGCCTCACCTAGCAGGAACGGCTCGTCGATCGCCGGCTTGATCACCATTACCTGCGCCGCCGTGCTGGATGGCGCGGATTCGCGGTCCACCGCGAGTTTGATCCGCGTGGCGCGGTGCAGTTCGTTCCATGCGGTTTCCGAATACGGGCAGGGATCCTCCACGAAGTCGATGGCGGCCCGCGTCTTTTCGGCGAGGGATGTGAGATATGCCGTTGCGGAGGTGGGTTCCAGGGACTCGTTGAAATCCAGCCGCCATTTCAGCGCGGGATGTTCCGCCGCCATTTCGTCGAGGAACTTGATTTCCGCCCCGGGGTTTCCGCCGGCCTTCAGCTTGATCGTCGTGAATCCGGCCTCCACCGCGTTGGCGACTCCCTCGGCCCGCGCGACGGTGAGCGTGGCATGACTCTCTGGAACTTCCATGTCCTCGAACAACGAGTGGTCGAACACCCGCGCCGCGCGGTCGTATTCCGCGCAGCGGACCGCTCGTCTGACAATCGGCCACCGCCGCGCGCCCGCCAGGTCCGCGAGGCATTTCTCCAGCGGTGGATCACCCAGCTCCGGCCATGGCTGGATGCAGCCGAATCCGCCGTCGATCTGGATCAGCACGCCCTCGAACTCGCGGCGCTTGGAGATGGAATTCAGAAAACCCCGCGACTTCAGGCGGTAGCGGGAGATCATGGGTTTCTGGTCGGTGGGCAGCATGGTTCAGGCAAACGTGGCGGACAGATGGAACACGGCGGCGAAAAGCACCAGTTGCAGGCCACCGAGCGCCAGCAAACGATTGAAGGCCGGTCCCGGTGGAAGCGTCAGCACGCCCCAGATGATGCGCGCGCCTAACAGCAACACCGGCAGGCTCGCCGCCATCAGCGATGGCTGGCCGAACGACCACCACGCGATCCCGGCGAAGGCCGCCAGCTTGATCTCCAGCCAGATCACCGCCGCCGCCGCTTTCGGGCCGAAGCGCACGGCAAGCGTGCGTTTCCCGGTCGTCGAGTCCTCGTCGCGGTCGCGGAAGTTGTTGATGGAGATGAGCACCGCGGAAAGCAGGCCGGTCTGCGCGCCTAACAGCAAGGCCTCGCGCGGCCATGCGCCGGTCTGGATGAACACCGTGCCCGTCACCGCCACCAATCCGAAGAAGGCGATCACGAACAACTCGCCCATCCCGCGATAGGCCAGCGGAAACGGCCCCCCGGTATAACCGTAGGCAAGAAACAGCGAGGGAATGCCGATGGCCACGATCGGCCAGCCGCGCGCCTGATAGAGAAAGACGCCGCAGACCAGCGCCACCCCCAGGAAACCCGCCGCCACGGCCATCACGGCGCGCGGCGACATCATGCCGGAAGCCGTCACGCGCACGGGGCCAAGCCGGCGTTCGGTGTCAGCGCCCTTTTTCGAGTCGATCGCGTCGTTGAAGAAATTCGTAGCGATCTGGATCGCGACGGCTCCTGCCAGTGTCCAGAGCGCCAGCCACGGTTGAAAAGCGCCGTCGAGTTTCCATGCCAGCACGCAGCCCACCCACACCGGCACGACGGCGGCGGGCAGCGTCTTCGGGCGCGCGGCCAGCACGCAGGACTTGAGGACGGACGCGGTCACGCGCCGAGTGGAGCGCAAAGCCCAGGGCGATGCCACACCATTTCCCCGATCAGACTCGACAACGAGGGCCTGTTCCAATCCGATTCGTGGATGTCACTCCCCGTTCTCTACATCAAACCCGGCTGCCCATGGTGCGACGAGGCCGTCGATTTCCTCCGCCAGAAGCAAATCGACGTGAGAATCGTCGTGGTCTCCGGCGACCCGTCCGCCATGAAGGAAATGGTCGATCTGTCCGGCCAATCAAAAGCGCCGACCCTTGACTGGAACGGAGAGGTTCTCGCGGACTTCGGCGTGGAGGAGCTCGTTCCGTTTCTAACGGAACGCGGCGCGTTCTAGCGGTTTCGCAACCTTCAGGAAAGCCTCGCCGGTTCGCGCACCGCGATCATGGACGTCTCAAATCTGACAAATGGCCCGGTCCTTGGTCAGCAGTCAATCGTCTGTCTCTTGGTCATCTTGATGCCGACCGGATCAGCCGAGGGAACAGACTCGGGCAAACATCATTCAATCGGCAATTGTGGCGGCGCCGATCGCTCGCGTTTAGGCATCAACCAGACGAGGATCGCGAGGCTCATGGCGAACGCGGAGACGAATAGACCAAACACGAGCACCCGGGAGATCTCTGAAAATGCCAGCATCAAACCGGGGCCATCTGCCATTCATGAAACCCCCAAGGATGCAAACATACCGCGAAGAGCCGACAACATGCCCATGAGTCCGAACACCGTTGGCAGGAGACACAAGATCGAGTAAGCCAACCGCGCACCCATGTGAGGCCGCAGGAAAATCAGGATCACCCCAGCGATGGGCAGTGCCAACATCATGAGCAGGATGGGAGTGCCGAAATATCCCATCGTCTTCAGCTCATCAACCATGCTCAGCCTGTGTGAAAGATGTGCGGCATTCAACTCGGCAAGTATTTGGTTCGGGGTCTGAAGCAATGACATCACTTGCCTTCCTTTCTGATGAAACATCCCACGGCGAACAGAATCAGACTGGGAGGCAAGAGGAACAATCCCGTGATACACAGCAGACCCGCACCGATTTCGTTTGCGACTCGGGCCGGATCACCCAACCCGTTTTTTGAACCCAGTTGTTCAAAACCGCAGTCCAGATGATAGAGGGCAAGAGCCATACTCCAGAACAGCAAGGCGACACAGCCGCAGAGGCCCGCCGCGCGCCAATAATGGCTGGCTCTTGGAAACAATCCGAATATCGAACCCGCAAAGAGCAAGAATCCAGAGCCAAACAACATGATGTATGACATGATGCCAAACCCACACATTCCTGATTCACTTGTCAATGCGTCCTGTGACCATTGACTTCAACAGCGGATACGTTGGACGGACTCATGAACGGGGTCCCTGGATTTCAATACTAGGACTGACGAATTGCCGAATTTCGCGTCTGGTTGTTAGGCGTGGCCATACAACCGCATTTGGCCCGCACTGCTCTCCGAAGGATCCGGCTTTCACGGCATTCAGGAAAGCCTCGCCAATTCGCGAGCCACGATCATCAGCGTCTCGCGCACGCCGGGAGCGAAGCCGCCGTCCGTCTGCACGGCGAGCATCACCGGGCCTTCGCGGATGAATTCCAGCGGAACCGAACCCGAATAGAGTTTCAGCGCGCCGCTGCCAAAGCCGAGGCTCGGCAGCAGGTTCTTCAGCGCGTCCAGCGTGCCCATGTCCAGGGTGCCGACGCGGGCGATGTTACGCATGCCAGGCAGGGCTCGGGAACGCTGGAGGATTTCGTCGGCGCTCATTTCGCGGTCCACACCGAAGATGGCGCGCAGCTCGAGCTGGCGGATGTTGAAAGAGTCCGATAGCGGATCGGTGGACTGTGGTGCCGCTGCGGGAGCCGGCTGTGGCGCGGGAGCGGCTTGCGGGGTTGCGGCGAAAACCGAAGGGACCTGCACTGGAGGCGCGGGCGCGGGCTGGGCCGCTTCCACTGGAGCCGGCTGTGGTGCCGGGGCTGCGGGTTGGGGAGCTTGAGCAGCGGGTTGGGGAGCTGGAGCGGCGGGTGCCGGTTCCTGCCACTGGGTGAACGCGGCGATCGCCGCCTGAGTCGGACTGGCAGGCGCGGGAGCGGATGGTGCGATGGAAAAAGGCGATGCGGCCGGGGCCACTTGCGCGGGCTGCGCAGGGACGGAAAACGGCGATGCGGCAGGCGCGGCCGGAGCCACTTCGAACGGACTTGGGGCGAAGGCGCGCGCCGGTGCCTCATACCCGAATCCCTCGCTGGGCTCCGCCATTTGGAACGGGGAATCCACCTTGCGACGCTCCGGAAGTTTCACGGGCCTGCTGAATTCGGAGGGCCGTGACTCGGCGGCATCATCCACCACCATGAAGGGCGAGTCGTGACGGGCTACCGCGGCAAACGGACTTGGTGCTGCCGCAGGTTGCTCCACCGCTGGCTCCTGAACCACGGCAAACGGCGAATCCTGACGTCCGGCCTGCTGGCTCGGGAAACTTTCGAATATTCCTCGGTTCGTGCTCATTTTGGGATCAGTTTGGAGTTATGGCGTGCGCAATCCGCATCAACATGGGAAAAACAGCTTAACGAAGGCGAAAAGTCGAGCCTGACCGCAAAAAAGTCAAACCGGGCCGTTTTCCTCCAGCAGGCGTTTGAGCCGGTTTTTCATCGATACCTTGGCCACCGC
>CANBTO010000109.1 GCA_947372405.1 Verrucomicrobiaceae bacterium | reverse complement strand
TTCCGTTTGGAAGGTCCCCGGCGGAAAAACCAGAACTCCGGAGCCCCGCCGCCCTCACCTGCGAGGTTCATTTGGGATTGCAGCGGGAGCGTGGCTGGGGATTCCGCTGGGTATCCTTGAGGCATTGGGGGCAAGTCTCCGGCGTTGCTTCGAAATGGATCTCCGTCCCGTGAAAATCGCAGATGCTTTTGGGAAAAGCCCCCACGCTTTTCAGCCTCCATTGTTTGAGCCCGAATCGCCATTGCTTGACCCAAAGTCGTCATTGTTTGAACCGAAGGGTTCATTGCTTGACCCGAAGTCGTCATTGCTTGACCCGAAGTCGTCATTGTTTGAACCGAAGTCGCCATTGTTTGAACCGAAGTCGTCATTGTTTGAACCGAAGTCGTCATTGTTTGAACCGAAGTCGTCATTGTTTGAATCGAAGTCGTCATTGTTTGAGACCCAATCGGCTTTGTTTCGCCTGAATTCCACACTATTGCCTTCCGAGTCTGCTGGTTTTCAATGATTTACGAATCCCGACCGCTCCTCTTCCACCATCTCCCGCTCGCCCCCGCTTCTTTTTTTCCAGCGCGTACGCGCCGGGTGGGGTAGAGGCACCCGCCTCTGCCGAGATCATGCGACGCACAACCTGACTGCCCTGAAGGCATTCTTGGCGATTAACGGACCGGCATTCGCCGTTCAATCTGCTTGTGCGTCGCCGCCGGAAAAGCCATGAAATTCAATGTTTTTTCGAAGAAGAAGCGCCCGGGATTTTTTAGGAAATCTTATGCTTTTTACAGGTGGGGGTTGGGGTGCCCACGCGCGATTCCGCGATTTTGCCCTTCCAGAAAGCGGGGAGTCGGTTAGAAAGGTGCAAAGAGATGCACTGGACCGAACCCGCCACCGCCGAACGTGAAAAGAAGCTCGGGGACGCAGCCAACCAGCTTTGGGCCGGAGCCTCCCTCAAGCCAGGAGCGCGTCACCGAAACCGGACGCCTCTGGGGAATTTCTTTGGACTGTCTGACAGGGTGCAACGCCGCCTGGTTTTCACCAACGCCTCCGACGTAAACGACACCGCGATCACTCGTGCCGGATTCATGGCGGTCCGTGGAGGAGATTTGGATGAACTCACAGCGTCTGATTTCGCCAATATCGAGGCATGGCTCGATGGGCTGGAAGCCGTTCGTCAGATAGCTATTCCAGATCCTCATCAGGCTGAGGCAGTGGACGCGATTGCCGGCACATTCGCAGACGTGGACCGGACACAGGCACTCATGGCGTGCGGCTCGGGAAAGACACTCGTCGCACTGTGGACATCGGAACGCCTGAATGCACAAACGATTCTGATTTTACTGCCTTCGCTCGCATTGGTCAGACAGACATTACATCAATGGTTGAAAAACACTTCGTTGCCTCGTGGCGGCGTCAGTTACAGATGCATTTGTTCCGATGCCACTGTCAGCCGGGAAATGGATGAGATTCACGTTCGTCCGGGGGATCTCGACTTTCCTGTCACAACCGATGCCGAAGTTCTGAGAGCCTATTTGTCCCAACCATATGCCGGGGTGAAACTTGTGTTCAGCACTTACCAATCAACCAAGGTTTTGGTGGAGGCCACCAAGGGGCTTCCGGCATTCGACCTCGGAATCTTCGACGAAGCCCATAAAACGGCTGGGAGAGATGGAGTGAGATCCCTACGAATGGCCAGAGAATATCGAGATGGCCCGTTGGCTTGGGAAACAACAGACCGCCTATCGACGGGGCGAGTTGGAAGAATCGAAACTCAGGAAATTGGAAGACTTGGGTGTCATCTGGAAATCTCGCCGTGACAAATGGGACATGCGTTTCGAAGAGTTGGTCCGATTCAAACAACAGAATGGCCATCTTGTTCCCAGCTACTTCAAAGCAGAAACCAAGCAATTGAGCCTTTGGTGCTCTTCCCAGCGAAAGGCAGAAAAGGAAGGTCGCCTTCCGGCGGATCGAATTGCCAAGCTTTCATCCTTGGGATTCACGTGGGACTCAGAACGAATACGGGGGGACGAATATTGGGAGCAGCAGTTTCAGTCTCTGGTCGATTACAAGACAAAGAATGGAGATTGCAGGGTGCCTGCGGGCTGGCGCGACAAGGACCACCCCAACAAGCATGAATACAAGCTTTCAAACTGGTGCTACGTTCAGAACCGAACCCTCAAAGAAGGGAAGATGAACCCAGAAAGATACGAGAAACTCTCTCAGCTGGGTTTCCCTTGGAAAAGGTGAGGCTGCGGAGGAACAGGGGGCGCATGAAGGTCGAACCGTGACCGCGATATGTATGGAAAGTCAATGAGGTGAAGAAGACGCTTTTAGTTGCCCTCCCATGATCAGGGCGAATCGGAGTATCGCCCTTCCTTGAAGTGGCTGCGGCGCATTGTGACGACGGGAACGGCCGGTTGAACATCGATTCGGCGTCGCCTGTCGGCTATGCCGGGACATGACGTCGTGCTCCCAAGATCCGTCGTCGCCAGGCGATGCCGGACAAGTGGGACATCGAAATGACGAGTTGAAGAAGTGCCGAGTGCTAAGTGATCAGTAATCAGGCAGATTAGACTCGAAGCGAACCGTCTTCGCCAAGGCTATCCGGCGTCGCCCCTCCGTCGCCGCCTCTGGCTTTGCCGGGATGAATTGCCGGGATAAATTGCCGGGCCAAGGACGCTCCGGGCACGGTCTGGGGCGAGACGACCCAACCACGTTTTAGGGAGATTTGGAGGACTGGGACGGGTCGTCCCAGCCACTTTGCGGAATGCGTGTATGAGGCGGCGGGGTGAGAAAGCTTGTAGAAACCAACCATGACAAGTCCTTCGCCCCTCGCGCCTTCGATGAACCATGGGTTTGTGGAATTTGAAAATGTCCATCAGGTGGACTGCCATCGAATGAAGAGCCGTCCCTTGACCTTGGCACAGCACGTGGCATGAGTCATGCCATGAGACTGACGGGATTGCTTTTCATCGCGATGGGTTGCTTGGCCATGACACCGGCGGCCCGCTGTGAGACAGCGGAACGAGACGTGGTGAGCCGGATCGAAGGCGATTCCCGCCCGTTCACGATGGTGTCCACGGTGATCTCGGCGGACGGGAGTGAACTCACGGTCACACTGCGGAGTGAGCGCGGGATTTTCGGATTCCAGTTCCGTCCACCGGGTGAGGGGTTCCGGGTTGTGAGGTTCGTGATGGAGAAGGAGCAGCGGTGCGAGGGTTTCTCGTTCTCACCGCTCGCTGGAAAATCCGTGGAGTTCGTCGGTATGAAGGGGTTCAAGGCACACCCGCAGGGCGGAGATCTGTCCATTGAAGTGACCGGAGCCGCATTGGACATTCTGAAGACCGGCGGCCGGATCCAATTTGTGAATGCTTACCGGTGATCCTCGAACCTCCAACATCGAGCCGTCGTCGACTGTCGGCTATGCCGGGACAAGTGGGACATTGGGATGAACAGGTGAAGATGGGGGACTGGGACGGGTCGTCCCAGCCACTTTTTAGGGAGATTTGAAGAACTGGGACGGGTCGTCCCAGCCACTTTGAGAGGACGCTACAGGGGTTCCAGGGTGTAGCCGTCTTTGCCGTCCTTCATGTTCCAGCCTTGGGCGGTGAGTTCGGCGCGGAGGGTGTCGGACTCGGCCCAGTTTTTGGCGAGGCGGGTGGCCCAGCGGGTTTCGGCGAGGGCGCGGATGGAGTCGGGGATTTCCACTTCGGTTTCCTCGGGCAGGCTGAGGCCGAGGGCGCGCAGCACGCGGTTGAATCCGGCGAGCGCGGCGGCGGCGTCCTTGCCTGTTAGAGCGGAGGCTTCGCGCAATCCGGTGAAGAGGCCGCCGAGGGCGGCGGGGGTGTTGAGGTCGTCGTTGAGGCTGTCCCACGCGGCTTGGAAGGGGCCGAAGGAAACGGTGTCGAGCGTCACATCGCCGCCGGTCTTGTTGGCGAGGTTGCGCGCGCCTTTGGCGAGCTTGGCCAATGCCTCGCGGGCGGCGGATAGCGAATCGAGCGTGAAGTTGAGCTGCTTGCGGTAATGGCCGCCGATGAGGACGTAGCGGACCTCCATGGCTGAGAAGCCGCGGGTTTCCAGATCGGTGAGAGTGTAGAGGTTGCCGAGGGATTTGGACATCTTCCCGCCATCGACCAAGAGGTGGGTGATGTGGAACCAGTGTTCGGCGAAATGGCCGCCGCAGGCGCAGGTGCTCTGGGCGATCTCGTTTTCATGGTGCGGGAAAACCAGATCGACGCCGCCGGAGTGGAGGTCGAAGGTATCGCCGAGGTATTCCTGGATCATCGCCGAGCATTCGAGGTGCCAGCCGGGGCGTCCTTCGCCCCACGGGGAGGGCCAGAAGTTTTCGCCGTCCTCAGGTCGGCGGGCCTTCCAGAGTACGAAGTCCGAGACGCTGTCCTTTTCGTATTCGTCGGCGTTGGCGCGGGCGTTCTGGGTTTTTCCGAGATCGAGCTCGCGTTCGTCGAGGTGGGAGAGTTTGCCGTAGCCGGGGAAGGAGGAGATCTTGAAATAGACCGAGCCATCGTCCGACGCGTAGGCGTGGCCTTTGGCGACGAGGGCCTCGATCATGGCGATCTGCTGCGGGATGTGCTCGACGGCTCCCGGCTCGATGTGCGGCGGGAGCAGGCCAAGCTTTTCGCAATCGGCGTGGAATTTCTCCGTCCAGCCGGCGGTGAAGTCGGTGAGCGATTGGCCGGCTTTCTGGGAATCGCGGATCGTCTTGTCATCCACATCGGTGATGTTGCGGACGTGGAGCGTGCGGGTGCCGCCGGTTTCGAGGGTGCGGCGGAGCACGTCCTGAAGCACGAAGGTGCGGAAGTTTCCGATGTGCGCGGGGCCGTAAACGGTGGGCCCGCAGCAATAGAAACGAAAGGTCGCGCCATCGATGGGGCGGAGGGTGCGTTCGGTCCGGGTCAGCGTGTCAAAAAGCCGCATGGCCGGGATTTAGGGAGCGGAACGGCAAGAGCCAAGAGCGAACCGCAGGATGGGTGCATCTAATTGAAATTTTTCACCGCAAAGACCGCAGAGAAACGCAAAGCAGGGATCATTGATGGGAGGAACGGTCTTACGATGAAGTGTGGGGATAGATTGTCCCCGCCACGGACCCGCCATCGCCGAGCTACGGCGTGGCAAGCTGGAACAGGTTGTTCCAGCCACGATTTTCCATTCAATCGGATTTCCGCTTTCGACGGAGCAGGAGCAGGCTGCTGAGGGCCAGCAGGGATAGCGCGCCCGGCTCCGGCACGGCCTGGGTCTGCATCTCGACATAGACCAGCTTGGTCGCGCTGCCTTTGGCGACCACCTCGACGGGAACCTGGACTGCAACGCCCGCCGAGACTCGGGAAACAGCCTGCATTTCCGGTGGTTTCACGGCGGATTGAGCCCCGCGGAGCATCCACGTGGCGATTGGCGTTGAGACCAGCAATACTCCCATCAAAAGGAACTTTGTTTTAAAAATGCCGAACAAGGTGGGGCAAACGTGGTTAATTTTTAAAAATAATCAAGAAGTATGTAGTGATTTTGTGGATTAGGGAGTTGGGAAAGCAGAGTATTGCAGCTAAGCTGCCGCCGGAAATGGTCATCGAGAGAGAAGAAAACCGGGTGAAACAGATTGCCGTAGGGGTCGGCATTCTCCTGCTGCTGACCTTGTTGGTGTGCGGCTCTCTGCTGGGTTGGGGCTATCTGCCCGGTTTGCTGGGCGAGTGGATCGGTACCATGATCGGGGTGATGACCACGCCGTTTTTTCTGGAAGGGTCATTCATCGTCATCGGCTTGATGATCGTGGTGACATTGAATCACTGGAGGCAGAAACGGGATGGCGACGAGATGGTGTATCTGGAGCAGGTGGATGGCCCCGATGTACCTGCGGGACTGCCGGATCAGGCGAAGTGGGCGGTATTCCGCGACAAGCCGCTGTCCGGAGTGGAGCCATCACTTCTGGAGCAGGCGGAGGGAGCCCTTGCGATCGGTGAGCACGCCACGGCGGCCGAATGCCTCGGGGCGATGTCCGAGGAGGATCTCAAGCGGCCTGAGACCTTGGTGGTGCGACTTGAGTTGGCGAAGTCAACGGGCCTGGAGTCACTGGCAGAGGAACTGCGCAAGGAACTGGCCGAGCGTTCTCATGAGGCTGAGGGTTTGAACACTACGTGATAAATGACTTTGAAATAACCGGAGAGGGTGGGTTGAATCGTCGCGTGACTCAGGAGAGAGCAGCGATGAACACGGCGAATTTCATGAAGATGGCCCACGGGGATCTCGCCGGCCTGAGGGAATTGGCGTTCGACTATTTCAACGACACCCGGCGGCTGATGACTGGCTGGGCCGCGATGCTCGAATCAGGAAACTACGGGAATTTGCGGGAAGAGCTGCATCGCTGCAAAGGTGGTGCTTCCCTGTTCGGACTGGAGCGGATCGTGGCCATGATCGGCGATTGCGAAAGCCCGATGGTGCTCGAGACCCAGGGCTTTGATCTAACGGTTTTCGAAAAGGAATTGTCCGCCGCGGAGGCCGCGGTGACGGGGCTGACGGATGCGTCCACCTGATGTCCGGCATGGTCCAGTCCCCCGAAAAGGAACTCCGCTTCACCCGATCCGGTCAGGCGGTGCTGTTCTGGGTGCTGTCCGCCGTGTTGGTGTCGGTGGCCGTCACCCTGTTGGCGACTTCGTTCTATCGGGATGAGAACCCGGCGCTGCCGGATCCGTTGTGGGCGCTGGTGCCGACGGCACTGGCGCTGCTTGCGTTCCGTGTTGCGTATGGGCTCACCCGCCATGCCTATCTGATTCTAACACCTCTGGGTATCGAGATCTTCCCGTTCTTTCGGCCAGCTGAAGGCATGCGTCTGGTGGTATGGCAGGAGATCGACTCCGCCGAGGTGGATGAACGTTTCACCTTGCTGACACTCCATCACAACGCTGAAAAATCCTCCGGAATCCATCTCTCGCTCAGGCCGATCCGCGCGGACATGCGGGCGTGGGCCGCCAGGGCGGTGGTCGGCCGCGCGGGCGGCGGCGACTGACAGTTTGAGAGTAGGGTCCGGTAATGGAAACGAACCATATTTTGGAATCGTCCTACCGGAAGAAACCTGCGAACAAACCCGCGATGAATGCTCGGTCGATAAAGGGATTGGGAAAACAGCAGGCTCTGGAGCGGACGGTGAGTTCCAACATCGCAAGATGTTTTTTGCCGGTCGCGGTCTCGTGGCTGCTGGCATGTCCCGTTAGATCGGCCGAGCCGGTTCTGAAGGTCCCGCTAACCGCTGATACGATGCTCGAACTGGTCCTGGTAAGGGCGGGGGACTTTGATCAAGGGGCGGCGGATGAAGAACCCGGAAGGGGCGGTGATGAGACGCGGCGCCATGTCAGGATCACGCGGGATTTTTACATCGGCCGCACATCGGTCACCCGCGGCCAGTGGCGGACGTTTGTTGCCGAGACCGGCTACCGCAGCGAGGCGGAGCAAGGTGGTAGCGGTGGCTTTGGTTGGGACGGCTCCGCACTCGTGCAGAAAAAACAATACACCTGGCGCGATCCCGGTTTCTCCCAAACGGACAACCATCCGGTATGTCTCGTGACCTGGCCGGATGCGCAGGCATTCTGCACATGGCTGGAAAAGAAAATGATGCGCAAGACCATGCTGCCGACCGAGGCCCAGTGGGAATATGCCTGCCGCGCCGGCACCACCACGGCGTGGCATACCGGTTCCAACGCCGACGCATGCGATCGCGCTGCATGGCACAAGGGGAATTCCGGCAATGGCACGAGGCCGGTCGATTCAAAGGAACCCAACGCGTGGGGCCTTTTCATCGGTGGCAACGTCAGCGAGTGGTGTCTGGACCTGTATGCTTCCTATCAGGTGGGGCCTGTGAACGATCCATGCCAGAACGCCCCGAATCCGGGTGACAAGCCGAGGCGTGTCCTGCGCGGTGGTTCGTGGCTTCGTGACGAGAAGAACACCCGCAGTGCGGCTCGCTACCGTGCGGATCCGCGCAGCCGGAACGCGGACATCGGATTCCGGGTGGTCTGCGCGGTGGATGCGGAGCCGACCCCGATTGCAACGTCACCGGTCATGCGGGAAAATCCAAAACATCATCTCGTGGCGGAGGAGGAGACCCAACCACAGACACCCGCCACGGGTCCCCCGGCGGACGAGATTGACAGAACCGTGACCGATCCGATGCAGGTAGCGCCATCGAGTTTCACTAACAAGGGCGTATCGCTTGTTGGAATCGTGGGCTCCCTGCTTTGTCTGGCAGTGCCAATTCTGATTCTCGTCAAACTGATCAAAACCATATCAGGGCAGAAATCCATGACCGCTGTGTCCGTCATGGAGCCTCATGCGGCACCCGTGCCGCACCAGCAGATCCGCAAGGTGACGGACGGATTCTGGATCAACGGCAACTGGCCGGTCGGCACGCCGCTCCGATTGAGCTACATGGCGGGCGGCCTGTCCTCGACCCAGGACTTGATCTACAGGCCGGGACCCGAAGGTCAGTTTTTCTTCACCGGAAGCGTTCCTGATTCCGTTAGCGTGGTTCCTGCGGTTGGCGGTGGTTCAACCATGAACCCGCCGCTGTTCAATTCGCCTCCCGCGTTTCCGGTTCATCATGTGGACCGGACTTCTGATGCACCGCGACCACCGGTGTTTCCGTCGGCATACTGAGTTGATGAAATCGGTCCATGCCACATCGAGCGATTGTATTTGATCAGGATTCCCGACGTCCGTGGCTGGCGCGGCGCAGCGTGAGGAGTCTGCGTGCGGCGGGATTTGAAGTGGTGGCGGATCACGAACTCCATGACGATGGCGGGCCCTGTCTGTTGTTCAAAGCAGGTGAAGTGTTGCTCCGTCCGGATTCATTTCGGGCACCGCCGGTTTTGGAGGGAAAGCCGCTTGTGGCGGTAGGGTTGCCGCTGTCGGGCGAGTGGTCGGATTTTCATGACATGCATGGCGGAGACTATCAGTCGGCCGGGATGTCGCCATCTCCGCTCTGTGAATGGCATTCCGATGCCGGCGGCGCCATCGAACGACTGAAGGGTGGCTCTATCAGAAAGTCCTCGCGGGTGGTTCACTGGCATCCGCTGGATCTTGCGATGGTGGACGATCGATTGTCGGTGTTTCAGATCGTGACAAGCCTCCAGCACGGCGGTGCGGAAACAATCGCCCGCGATCTTGCGGTGGAACTGCCGCATCATGGGATCGCCTGCCGCTTGGTGGTGCTTGGAAAACCGCATCGATCGGTGATCGAGACACCGGAAGGCACGATCGACCTGTCCTACCTGCCGCGGAGGGAGCGTGCGGCATTCCTTGCGAAAACCGCCGTTTGCAGCGGAGTGGACCTGCTTCATGTCCATCTAACCGACGCGGAGGAGACCAGGGTTCTGGCAGGTTCAGGCATCCCGGTGATGGCGGCGGTTCACAATTCCCGTGCCGGCTGGCCCGCCGGGTGGCAAACCCTGGCGAAGGAGGATATTGGTTTGATGCTGGCGTGTTCGATGGAGGTCGAAAGAGAACTGCGTGTGAAGCTGTCTCATATTCCCGTGCGCACGGTATGGAATGGCATCCGGCCCGAATGTTTTCCTGAAACACCACCGCCACCCGCATCGAGTGGTTTCACGCTCGCCTGCATCGCCAATCCGCGTCCGCAAAAACGTTTGGACCGGCTGCCATCCATCCTCGCCGCGACGCGCGCGGAACTGGTTTTCCGCGGATATCAAGATGCCACAGTGCGTCTGGTGATCGCAGGTGAAACCGCAACCCATCTTGAGGATGCCGTGGCATCCAGAGCCGCAGTCGATATCGAGGCCGCGAAATACGGTGTTCAGGACGCCATCAGGTGGACCGAAGGCGCGGTCCCTGTCAGGGATGTGCTTGCCGGAGCCAGTGTACTGGTCTCATGCAGTGCCCACGAAGGATTGAGTCTTGCGCATTTGGAGGCATTGTCCACGGGCCGCCCGGTGGTTGCCTGCGATACAGGCGGCACGCGCGAACTCGCATGGAGGAATCCCGCGCTCACCCTTCTGGCTGCGGATGCCGGTGATGAGGATTTCGCCAAGGCTCTTGTCGATGCGATGCTATCGCCACCGCCTTCCGCACATCGGTTGGTCTGGCGGGACTTCACCACCAGCCACATGGCCGGAAGGGTGGCCCGCTTCGCCATGCAGGTGGCTGGTCAGTCAGTCGGACGGGGCGAGGCCATCTGGTTCGTCACCAACAATCTATCAACCGGCGGCGCGCAATCCTCTCTGCGTCGACTCGCCAAGGAACTGCATCAGCGTGGTCACAAGGTGCGGGTCGCCTTGTTGCAGGAATATCCGGAACATCCCGGTGCGGGCAGGTTGGATCTGATAGAGAACGGCATCGACGTGTTTGTTCCTCCGCCATCGGGCCTCATCGAACCCGCCGAAGCCGTTGATCTGATCCTTGCTGAAATGCGGGCGGATCCACCGGTCTCAGTGGTCTTCTGGAACGCGATCACGGTTCACAAGCTGCTACTCGCCGACTTGCTGGCTTTCGTCCCCGTTCATGACGTATCACCCGGCGAGATGTGGTTTTCCTCGCTCGATGCCTGCATGAAGGATCCTCCGCCAGGACTTCCATGCCGCACGGCTGGAGACTACGGCAGGCTGCTAGACGGCATCGTGGTGAAATACACAGCCGAGGCCTCGCGCGCGGCCTTGCTGGGAACGAGCGTGAGCGTGATTCCCAACGGCGTGAATCTCACTCCGCTGCCGCTTCGTCGGGCTCACGTCAATGGCAACCTGGTTTTCGGGACCGCGGCACGGATCAGTCCGCAGAAGCGGTTGGATGAACTCATCGCCGCCTTCCGCATCGCGCTTTCCGGGCTGCCGGACGCCGTGTTGAAGATCGCCGGAGGTGTGGAGACCGGGGCGGAAAACCATGCTTCCGAGTTGCGTGAACTCGCCGCAGGTTTACCCGTCGAGTGGCTTGGCGAAACACGTGACATGGCCTCGTTCCATGCCTCATGTGATGTCTTCGTGATGATCTCTGACCCTGCGGGATGTCCCAACGCGTCGCTTGAAGCACTGGCAGCGGGTCTTCCTGTGATCGCAACCGACGTTGGCGGCGCGTCCGAACAAGTGATCGACGGCGTGAACGGCCTGCTCGTGCCGTCGAGAGATGTGCCGGCCTTTGCAGCGGCGATGGTGAAACTGGCCGCCGATCCCGCACTGCGCGATGTCATGAGTGATGCGGCGCGCGAACATATCCGGCGTCATTTCACAATGGAGCGGATGACGGGAAATTATATTGGGCTTCTTATGGCCGACCCCATCGCCACCTTGTGACCACCCGCATTCATGGATTTTGGTTGTTATTGGGTAGATGTTCGGCACGTTTGTGCGGACTGCTTGACGAAAATCGCTTGTTCGCATTTAT
>CANBTO010000108.1 GCA_947372405.1 Verrucomicrobiaceae bacterium | reverse complement strand
GACACCTATCTTGCGAACGACGGTTTCGACAGCTCGCGGGACATCGTCGCCTTCTATGCCCGTGACGGGGGTGACCCAACCGTCGGTGGCACCGGAGACTTCTATTTCCGCGCGGATTTCCAAGACCTCAAGGCACACGCCGAGGAGGGCAATCTCGATCTCTACGTGGTGATCGACACTGGGAATCCGGCGGTTGGCGAATACGCGCTTCCCGACGACGTGGACACCGGCACGCAGATGCGCTGGGAGGCGGTGGTCGCAGTCTATCAGACGAACAACGGCGCGGTTTACGTGGACACCAACTCCGCTAACAACACGACATCGATCAACGAGAACCTCGCCGCGAAAGGCGTGGTGAGGCGTGACCAGAACACCGCGGATGGTTTCAAGAAAGCCTACTTCGACAGCCGCCTTGACGCCGTGGAGTTCTCCATCAGCCGCAAGGCGCTGCTGGACGCCGGGTGGACCGGCGACCCCAACACGTTGCATTTCCAGGTCTTCACCACCAAGGACGGCACGCAGAACAGTCCACAAGGTGCGGGAGACATCGGCGGACGCAGCGACATCCGGGATACGATCTATGACGACTGGCTCGCCGAGGACTACTGGCGTGACCAAAGTTATATCAGCCAGAACAGCGAACTCCGCACCTGGTTCAGTTATGTCGGACCGGACCGCGGCAAGCGCGCCAAGGTGATGCTGCTGACCCATGGCAACGAACCGATGCTGGCGGGCTCGGAAATGCAGGACCGCATCAACGACGGTGCGGGTGCCGGCTACTACCGGATGCTCGATGTGCATGAAGCGTATGGTGCGAAGGTCGGCCTGCATGTCACACCTACTCTAGCTGCGGCGATGCAGTGGGCATCCGTCGATCCCACGTCGGGCAAGCCATGGCGGGACGGACCTGCGTTCAACCAGCGCATACGCTCGATGGTGGCTGCCGGTACGATCGAGATGATGGCATCCACTTTCGCCGACAGCCCGATGCCGTATTTCAGCCAGTCGATGTTGGCGGACAACGTCTCGCTTTCAAACCGCACGCTCTCCTCGATTTACGGTGCTCCGCCGTCATCCCGTGTGTTCTGGATTCCCGAGCGCATCATGGACGAGGGTGTTCTCGCGAAGGTCGGCGGGCTCGGCTACACCCATTTCTTCTGCGACCAGTTCCGCCACGTCTTCAACTGCTTCGGACGCACCAGCGCGTTGCTGGATGACGGCTACAGGATCAACCGCATCAACGGCCTTAATGGAATCGTCATCAACGACCAGGCCTCGACTTTCCGTTTCCGCAACACCGATGACGGACTGGATATAAACCTGCGCCAGTTGCTCTCACGCAAGGCTCGCAGCGGAGAACAGCACCAGTTGCTGGTCCTTTACAGCGATTGGTCGGATTTCCGCACCAAGGCCAATGCGGACGCCTATGACAAGAACGTGGCATGGCTGGCGAGCAGGCCGTGGATCCAGCTCGTAGGTCCCGATGAAGTGGCCGCCGGCAAGGTCGATCTATCCGTTCCGCCGGACGGCAATGGCGATGCGTTCGCGCCACTGGACCGGGGCAACGTGGTGTTCGGCCGCAAGCAGGCGCCGATGTGGTTGGATCATGCCGAACAGGGGAATTATGACAACTGGTGGTTCGGCAACAGCCAGGAGGAAAGCCTTCGGGACAAGGTGTTTGAAATCCGTCCCGGTGTGGCTGTTCACCGCGCGGGTGATGATTTCTTCGGCGTGCAGTCCTTCGGTGCCGGTGGCTCGGGTATCGCCATGGACGCATGGAACGTGGTGTCTCCTCTGCCGAATACACCGCTCGGTCGTCTCGGCCGCGGCACTTATCATGCCGCCACTTTCCTCGCCGGCTGGCATGACGAAGACAACACCGACCTGCGCACCTATTCCACAGGCGCGTTCATCAATCCGGACACCACCATGGACACGCTCGCCGGATTCTCCAAACAGGCGCAGTCACAGGCCCGTTTCGCCGCGATCTATCAGGTCGTCGCCGCTTGGGCGGCCTCTCCGCCGTCATCGCCGCAGGCGCTGGCGCTCGATGTGGACCTCGATGGTGAGAACGAATACATTCTCAGCAACAACAAGGTTTTCGCACTGTTCGAAGCAAGCGGCGGCCGCTGCACTGGCGCATGGGCGCGGGATGTGGTGACCGGCAAAGTCATCCAGATCGTGGGCAATCCACTCTCCGCGTCCGGCAGCGAGACAGAGAACGAAGGATCGTCCAACCGAAACCCCGACGGAACGATCCTTGCGCGGCGCACTTCCGCTTTCAAGGACTGGTGGGCGGTCAACTCCGGTGGCGGCTCCAACCAGTATGTGAATGCTCTCTACACCGTCACGCCCGCACCATCGGGGACGGGCTGGCGTTTCACCTCGCCCGGTTCCGCGGTGGTGAAAACCATCACTCTGGCCAGCGCGGCGAAGAAGCTTGTGGCCGACTACTCGCTTGGCGCGGGTTATAACAAACTCTTCGTCCGCTTTGGACTCTCGCCGGACACGGATGATCTTCTCGTGCGCGGCCAGCAGGGGCTTTCTCAGCTTGCGTCCGCTTCCGCGGTCACGCTCTCCAACACGACTTCCTACGGCCTGGCCTCCGCCAGCATCGGCCTGGATTCATCTGTCACATGGCAGTCCAGCGCCACCGACGACGACCTCTCGCTTTTCGACACCCAGGCGATGCGCAACCAGTCCCTCACCCAACAGGTCGAGGTGGAGAGCCAGGGAACGAACTTCACGGTCTCGCTCGATCTAACAGCCCAGGTGGTGGACGGCGACGGCGACGGCCTGCCCGCGGACTGGGAGACGACCTACGGACTCAATGACGACGACGCCACCGGCGACAACGGCGCGAACGGTGATCCCGACCACGACGGCCTTACCAACATCGTCGAATGGCTCGTCGGGCTGAACCCGAAGGTGGTGGACAACTCGGCGTTCCCGAAACTATCCATCGGAAAAATTCCGGGAGGAGTCCGGCTTTCGTTTCCGACCTTGCCCGACCGTAAATATCAACTCCAGTCCTCGACCGGGCTGACGGACTGGCAGTCACTCGGAAATCCATTTGTCACTTCAGGTGCCAACGCTCCCGGTACCTTCCAGTTCGACGACACGCAGGCGCTGCCGAAACGTTTCTACCGGATGGTCGTCACCCCCGCTCCCTGAAAATCGATGAAATCGTTGCGCTCCATTTCGCTCACCGTCACCCTGTTGCTGCTGGTCTGCACCGGCAGATCCATGGCCGTGCTGGCCGAGGCCTGGCACATCCCGTCAGTCACCCAGACGGGCATCCCCTCCACGATGCGCGATCCGTTCGTCGAAATCTCGCCGACTGGCTCATTCACGGTTTATACCGGATTTTACAAGAACAACGGTGCTGGTGGAAACCAAAACGGAGGGACGCTATTCTATCGGAAGGGGACTTCGGGTGGGTGGTCGTCATCACCACTGGGTTTCCATGCGAACGTCCCGGACAATTCAAACGTCCAGAATCAGTTTTGGAAAGCCACCATCAATCTTGGTGCGGGCGGACTCAATGCGAGTGCCAGCGATATCATCCAATATTATGTGGCCACCACCTATTCGGATCGTGATACCACCTACCTGTATGGCGGGGATCAGGACGGATACAACTTGAAGACCGGAGTGGAGGCCACCGCGCAGGCATCACCCTACAGTTATCGAAACCGCCCCGGTTGGATTTTCCACTCGAACAACCGGGTGATCAACGGCAGCAGCGTCCAGTTCTGGTCGAAGGTCGGTTATATCAGCGACGCAAACAACCCGTCATCGAAGTGGGTGAACAACGGCGCGGTTTACTATACTACGGATGGCACGAGTCCGGCCGGGGCGCTTGGCGCAGGGTCTGGAACCACCCATGTGGTGACCTGTGCTTATGATCATCCGGAAAGCAACAACCAGGGTGGCCAGAGTCCGGCGGGCACCCCGATGTGGTGGGTGGGCACGGCTTCCTCGCTTCTTCAAGGCGTTCCGGTAGGCGGCACGATCAAATACAAGGTCGGTTACTGGAACTCCACGAACAACGAGGAGAAATTCGCGGACAACAACGCCGGCACGGCAAACCTGGTCTTCACCTTCACCAACGGCACCCTCGGTGATCCGGTTCTAACAGTGAATGGCGCGAATGGAAACTACACCACCACGCATGTTTTTGTGGACGAGGTGGCGTCGGACTCGAAACCGCTGGCCATCACGTTCGCACCCGGCCAGGCGAATGTCACCGCCGTCGAGGTTTTCACCAATCTGAACCGCCGCGACCGCGCCCAGCTCGACGCCAACGGCGACGGCATCGAGGACGGCATCAAGCCGCCCGACGGCAACAACACGGTGGTGGGTGACAACAACTACTTCACCGCCTACACGATGTCGGATGCCGGCGCAGGAAACTACACGCTCACACTCAACGCGCAGAAAACCGGAGCCTACAGGCTTACGGCGCGCTGGAAAGTTCAAGGCGATCCTGCATGGCGCTGGTACACCACAGCGGGCCGCAGGGATCATGCGGTTGTCGTTTCCCCGGTGGATTCTAGGAGCATCAATCTCTATGAAGTGAACGTGCTCACCATCGAGTCGAGCGACAATACACCCAACGATTCCAGCGATGACTTCGGCAACAGAAGCACCTTCGAGGATCTCTACAACGCGCCCAACGCGCCGCACAATTCTTCCAACCGCTGGGATTTGGACTACCTCAAAAACCTCGGCTGCAACTGGATCTGGTTCCAGCCCGTCCATCCCATAGGCGTGGAAGGCCAGAGTTTCTATCCGGGCAGCCCGTATGCGGTGAAGAATTTCTTCGAGATCAATCCGCTGATGTCCGTAGGGAACTCCCGCGAGTCCGCGATGGCCGCATTCCAGGGCTTTATCAGTGCCGCGGACAACAAGGGCGTCGGCGTGATGCTCGACGCGCCGTTCAACCACACCTCGCCGGACGCGGAAGTTTCCACCGTGGGCGCGCCGCTTTTCGGCGGCACGGCCACCACCGAGATCCGCAACATCGAGGCGCGTTTCTACTCGCAGTCCGGCAACTACGGCGCTCGCGCGTCCAGCGCTTCCAACATCGCCATCGCGCCGGACCGCGGGGACTTCGGCAAGTGGAACGATGTCCGCGATGTGTTCTTTGGGAACTACTCGGCGCTCGTCAGCCTGAATCCCCAGGACAACGGCAATTACAACAATGAAGGCGACTTCTTCGACTTCGGCGGATCCAACTTCGACAACGTGACCCGCAATGTCTGGAAATACTTCGCCGAGTATCCGCTGTTCTGGCTCGACAAGACCGGTGTGCCGGCTGGCGCGGATCTAACAACCCAGACCACCAAAGGCATCGACGGCCTGCGCGCGGACTTCGGCCAGGGCCTGCCGCCGCAGTTGTGGGAATACATCATCAACAAGACGCGCACCCGGAAGTGGAACTTCGTGTTCATGTCCGAGTCCCTTGACGGTGGTGCGGTGACCTACCGGTCGAACCGCCACTTCGACATTCTCAACGAGAACATCGTGTTTCCTCTGGCAAGCGCGTCTTCCCCGGCGGACTACCGCAGTATCTTTGAAACCCGCCGAAATGCATATGGCCAGGGCCTTGTCCTGTTGAACAACACTTCCCATGACGAGGAGAACTATGTGGATCCGTTCCAGGCGCTTGTCCGCTATGCCGTCGTGAACACGGTGGACGGCGCCCCGTTGATATTCCCCGGTCAGGAACTGGGAATCTCCCGCACCTTCGGGTATCAGCAGTATGAGACCAACTTCGGGAAACAAATCGCCCATTTCAAGAAGTTCAACTCGATGATGCCGGCGTGGAACGACGCGAACTACGGCAATGACCAGCTCTATCCGGTCTATTCCGGCATCGGCCAGGCACGTCTCTTCAGCAAGGCGCTGCGTTCCTCAAACCGTTACTATCTCGACCAGACCGCCGGCGCGGGGACTCACGGCAAGATATTCTCGGTAGCGAAGTATGAGACGAAAAACGCCTCGCCCGCCGCCGCCGACGTGGTTTTCGCCTTTTCCAACACTGACCGCGACTACACCGGCTTCGGGAACTTCGACGTCAACCAGGATACCGACAGCAACGGCGTTAACGACTACGGCATCAAGCCCGGCCGCCTCTACAACACGAAGAACATCGCCGCCTACAACGCCATCCGTTCCAACCGACGCGACATCTGGCAGTGGCGCGCCGCTCCCTACGCGGAAACCGACGCGCCCGCGCCGCGTTCGGGCTCTGACATTCTAACCAATGGCATCTATGTTTCCATGAACCGCGTGCCCACCTCGGACGCAGCATGGTCCTCCGCGCCATACGAGGCCCAGTATCTGAAACTCTACGACGTCACGCCTCCGCCCGCGCCAAACGCCCCTGCCGCCAATCTGACCTTGTATGGAACTGTCATCGGCAATCAGGTGACGTTTTCCTGGTCCGCCGCCAGTGATCCTGATGGCGGGGTTTCCGGTTTCTATCTGCAGATCGGCACCACGTCCGGCGGATCGGATCTTTTCAACGCGCAGACGCTTGCTAACAGCCAGTCCGTCACAGTGCCCTATGGCACCACGCTTTACGCCCGCGTCCAGCAGATCAACAACGCCGGGATTTACGGACCATACAGCAGCGCTTCGGCTTCTGTGGTCGCGCTGGATCCGCTTGCCGACTCGGACGGCGACGGCCAGTCCAATGCCGCGGAACAAAGCGCCGGGACCAATCCGCTTTCCTCCGCTTCGGTGCTCAAGGCCACCGCCATCGCCACAACAGGCAACGACGTGTCCGTTACAGTGGCCACGGTTGCGGGGAAGATCTATCAGCTTGAAACCAGCACGTCGCTTGCATCCGCTTCATGGGTTGCCGTTGGTTCACCTGTATCGGCCACTGGAAACTCCACGACCTTCACACATGCGGGGGGAGCGGGTTCCGCAAAGCGATTCTATCGGGCGAAGGTGGTGGAATGATTTGGAATCTCAGGTCTCTTCTGGCCGCCGGGTTTGTGCGTTTCCGGGCTGAATAGATGGGAGTTGCGCGCCCGCGGCGGCAGGCTGAAGAGGCGGATGAACGAACTGAGCCGTGCTCTGAGCGGCAGCCAATCACCAGCGGGTATGGACGCGAAATCCATGATCCAGATTTTTCGCTGGCTTGTTTCGTCGTCGTTGCTGTCCCGCGCCATTTTATGCAGCGCCCTGCCGTGGTGCGTGCAGAGAGTGATGATCAGCTCAATTTCGGGGGTGATCAATCCAGGCTGCACGTTGTTGTTGGAGAGATGCGCCCTGACGAGCTCCATGAAATGGACTGATATGGCATCCTCGCTGTGAAGTCTTCTGAGGGTATTGTGCATGGGGGTTTTTGCGGCTGGGGCAGCTACGTTTTCCGAAGGGGGGTTCGGAAGAAGGTGACGCGTATATCCCAAAGTATACAAGGCACGTCAAGAGAATGAAGCTTTATTTTCGTGCCACTACGTTTCCAGATAATGGTAAGGTTTTGCGGCCCACATCTCAGTTTGGTCCCTCATCCGGGCTTGCCCTGCGCGGTTTCCCGGGCATGCTCGCCGCGTCGTGATTTCCATTCCGGTCGAACCATCGTTGGAAGCCTTCG
Organism: Verrucomicrobiaceae bacterium; assembly: GCA_947372405.1. Next base: position 3,797 of record CANBTO010000108.1, on the reverse strand, counting down.
CAGGGCTGGCGAAGCGGGGCAATGTCGTGCCCGTTTACACCCAGCTCGCGGCGGACTTCGAGACCCCGCTTTCAGCCTACCTGAAACTGCGGGACAGCCACCATTCCTTCCTGCTGGAAAGTGCGGAGAGCACGGAGAAAGGCGGTCGCTGGTCGATCGTTGGCAGTCACCCGCGCGCGGTTTTTGAGGCACGGGGCAAGGAAATCACCGTCCGCGAGGGTTCGAAAATCCGCAGCTACACCGCGGAGGGTGACGTTCTTGCCGCCCTTGAGCGCGAAATGGGCGCATGGAAATCCGTGACTCATGGCGCGCTGCCGCTGTTTTCCGGTGGCATGGTCGGCTATCTTTCCTACGACGCGGTGCGCCAGTTCGAGCCCACGCTCGGCCCGCCGCCGCCGGACGTTCTGGGCATTCCCGACGCGATGTTCCTGCTGGCGGACACCCTGCTGGTTTTTGATCACCGCCTGCGCCGCCTTCAAGTCATCGCCAACGCCTTCATCGACGAGTTTCCAAACGCGGAGGACGCGTACGCCGAGGCGCGTGGCAAGATCGCCGCCATCGTCGAGATCCTCAACCGCCCGCTGCATGTCCCCGCCCTCAATGGGTTGGTGAAGGTGGAACCCGTGGAGGCCCGCAGCAACACGACGCAGGCGGAGTTCGAGGATATGGTCCGCGCCGGCAAGGAGTTCATCAAGGCGGGAGACATTTTCCAGTTCGTGCCCAGCCAGCGTTTCGAAACCGATTTCTCGTTGCCGCCGGTGGATCTCTACCGGGCGCTGCGCCTGGTGAATCCCTCGCCCTACATGTTCATCCTGGAACTGGAGGGCTTCTCGCTTGTCGGCAGTTCGCCGGAAGTCCACGTGCGCTCGATCCACGGCCGCATCGACATCCGCCCGATCGCCGGTACCCGCTGGAGGGGTGCCACGCCGGAGGAGGACGACGCGCTCGCCGCCGATCTGTTAGCTGATCCCAAGGAGCGCGCCGAGCACCTCATGCTCGTCGATCTCGCGCGCAACGACGTCGGCCGCATCGCCAGACACGGCTCGGTGAAGGTGGACGACTTCATGATCGTGGAGCGCTACAGCCACGTCATGCACATCGTTTCCAACGTCACCGGTGAGCTGGATCCCTCGCACAGCGCCTACGATGTGTTGCGAGCCACGTTTCCCGCCGGCACCGTCAGCGGCGCGCCGAAGATCCGTGCGATGCAGATCATCAATTCGCTGGAGAAAAACAAGCGTTGTGCCTACGCCGGAGCGGTCGGGTATTTCGGCTTCGACGGCTCGCACGACTCGTGCATCACGCTGCGCACCTGCCTGCTCAAGGACGGCAAGGCCTACGTCCAGGCCGGCGCCGGTGTTGTCGCGGATTCCGATCCCACCTACGAATACATCGAAACCGTCAACAAGGCCAAAGGCATGCTGCGCGCCATCGCGCTGGCGAAGACGCTGGAAGACTGAAAAAGTTGATGGTCGATGGTTGATAGTTGATAGTAAGAATCTTCACTTCCTCGTCATCACCTTTTCAGTCTGCGGTTCCACAATCCACGATCCACAATCCAACATCACTTCAGATGCTTCTCATCCTCGATAACTACGATTCCTTCACCTACAACCTCGTCCAGTATTTCGGCGAGCTTGGCGCGGAGATGAAGATCTTCCGCAACGACGTGATCACCGTGGAGGAGGTGAAGGCGCTCAAACCCGAGCGCATCTGCATTTCACCCGGTCCCTGCACGCCGACTGAAGCGGGCATTTCGCTGGAACTCATCAAGGAACTCGGCGCCACCACGCCCATCCTCGGTGTCTGTCTCGGCCATCAGTCCATCGGCCAGATTTATGGTGGCGATGTCGTGCGTGCGGACCGTCTCATGCATGGCAAGACCTCGCCGATCCATCACTCCGGGAAAAGTGTTTTCGCAGGCATGCCGAGTCCCTTCGAGGCCACGCGCTATCACTCACTCATCGTGAAGCGCGAGACCCTGCCTGATTGCCTGGAAATCACCGCGTGGACCGAAGAGCAGGAAATCATGGGACTCATGCACAAGGAGTTTCCAGTCCATGGCGTGCAGTTCCACCCCGAGTCCATCCTGACGCGGGACGGCAAGAGGCTGTTGGAGAATTTCCTGAAACTTTGATCCCCTCAGGCCGTATCATCGGCTCATGAAATTCGGGATCATCGGTGCGGGAATGATTGCAGGCATCCACGCCAAGGCCATCTCCGCGATGTCCGGCGGATCGCTGCACTCCGTCTTCAACCACCATGCCGCCAAGGCGGAGAAACTCGCTTCGGAACACGGAGTTCAGGCCTTCTCGGACTTCGAGGTGTTTCTAGCAGATCCGGAACTGGAAGTGGTCACCGTCTGCACTCCGTCCGGCGCGCACTTCGAGCCCGCACTCGCGGCGCTCCACGCCGGGAAACACGTCATCTGCGAAAAACCGCTGGAAGTCACCACGAAGCGTGTCGATCAACTCATCGCCGCGGCGGAACTGACGGGCAAAACCCTCGCGTCCGTGCTCAACCGCCGCTTCACTCCGGCGATGGATGAGTTCGGATGCGCTGTTAGGGAAAATCGTCTTGGCAGGCTGACCTCGGCTTCCTGTTATGTGAAATGGTTCCGCGACCAGGCATACTATGATTCGGCTCCGTGGCGAGGCACGCTCGCGCTGGATGGCGGTGGCGCGCTCATGAACCAGGGCGTCCATGCCATCGACGCGCTCATCCACCTCGCCGGTCCGGTCAGGTCGGTGCAGGCGAACGTCGCCTGCCTCGCGCATGTTGGCATCGAAGTCGAGGACGTCGGCGTGGCCGTCGTGGAATTCGAGAACGGCGCGCGCGGTGTGATCGAGTGTTCCACCTGCACCTGGTCCAAGGGCGGCCAACCGGTGCGCATCCAGCTATCCGGCACCGAAGGCTCCGTGTTTCTCGCCGATGAGGCGTTCGAAGTCTGGGATTTCATGCATGCAAAACCCGGCGACGAGGAGATCCGCTCCACGTCCATGAAGGGCGCGGCCGTCGGTCTCGGCGCCGACAACCCGGCATCGATCAGCTATCTCCAGCACCAGCGGAACTTCGAGGAAATCGTCAGCGCCATCCGCGCTGGCCGCCCGCCTGCCACCTCCGCTACCGAGGCGCGCAAGGCCGTAGCCGTCATCGAGGCGATCTATCAGAGCGCGGCGGACGGAGGAAAACGAATCTTCATCCCATAAACCCACACGGAACATCCCATGAAACCCCTGACACTCCTGTTTCTATCAATTCTGTCTCTGTCAGCCGCGGAGCCTCCGTCATGGAGCGGTATCTATCCGTCGCTGGCCTATTTCAATCAGGAGGGCGAATGTGGTACCGGTGCCGTCGTGCCATGGGCGGACCGTCTCTGGGTGGTCACCTATGGTCCGCACATGCCCTTCGGCTCCACGGACAAGCTCTACGAGATCACGCCGGATCTTCAGGAAACCATTCGTCCCGAAAGCGTCGGCGGCACTCCCGCCAACCGCATGATCCACCGCGAGTCCGGGCAACTGGTCATCGGCCCGTATTTCATCGACAAGGACCGACATGTCCGCGTTGTGCCGCCCAAAAGCATGCCTGGCCGCCTTACGGGAAACGCCCGCCATCTAACCGATCCGGCGGGCAAGATCTACTTCGCGACGATGGAGGAGGGGCTTTACGAGGTGGACGTCCACTCGCTTGAGGTGACCGGGCTGATCAAGGATGGCAATCCCGTCCATCCCGGGCAGACCGACGAAAAACATCCCGCCACCGTATCATCGAACCTTCCCGGCTATCACGGCAAG